>JAGHST010000042.1 GCA_018065695.1 Candidatus Cacconaster caballi
CTGCGGACCATAGTCGGGTCCGACAGGCTGTTCTTGTCACGGATAATCTTGACATTGATTATCTCACTTATCCTGTCTTCGTAGTTTTCCGTCAGCAGTCGTCCTCCCAGATAGCCGCTCTGATACATCGGAAGACCGAAAAACTCCAGATAGCCATCATCGTCAAGCTTCGTGTCGATATATACATACGGAATACCGAGGGCCGACAGCCGCTTCACCAGATTGAAGGTACCGCTGCGGAATATAGGGGCCACCACAACCCCGTCAGGCCGTTGTTCGAGGAGCGCGTCGCAGGTTGCGTTGAAAGAATCGGCATCATACTGGTTGTAGGTCATAAGCTCCACGCTGACGCCCAAACTTTTCACCTCCTGCGCGGCGCTGTCCACACCTTTTGCCGTCAAGTCCCAGATATCACCGGCAGTGAATTGCGGAATCAGGCAAACTATCTTCCGCGGCCTGGCGCTGGCAATAAAGGAAGCGTGTTCATTGGGGCGGAAATCCATACGGTCTATTATCTCCTGCACCTTCAGCCTCTTGCTTTCCGACACGCTGCCCCTGTTGTGCAAAACCCTGTCCACGGTCCCCCGTGAAACGCCGGCTTTCTCAGCTATATCCTTAATCGTCATAAGCGCAACAATACTGTGCCCGAGCACAAATATAGCACAAATATAGCACAATTCATTCAAACCACACACATAAGGCTGAAAAATATTTTTGTGCACGCGCACAAAAATTTGCTAAACAATAAAAAACATATTACATTTGTCCGTATTATTATAAATAAGTATAAACAACTAATACCATACAATTATGACAAATCAATTTTCTCTCGAAGGAAGGAACGCCTGGATCACCGGCGCATCCTACGGAATCGGGTTCAACATCGCCAAGGCCTTTGTTGCGGCAGGTGTGAAAACCATCATTTTCAATGACATCAACGAAGAATTCCTCGCAAAAGGTCTTGCCAATTACAAGGAAGCGGGAATCACCAACGTAAAGGGTTATGTCTGCGACGTCACGAAAGAGGACGAGGTAAAGGCTCTGGTTGAAAAGATTCACAAGGAAGTCGGCAACATCGACATCCTCGTAAACAATGCAGGAATCATCAAGCGTATCCCTATGCACGAAATGAAGCGTGCGGAGTTCCAGCAGGTCATAGATATCGACCTGGTAGGACCGTTCATCGTTTCATCGGCGGTCCTTCCCGAAATGATGGAACGCCGCGAAGGCAAAATCATCAATATCTGCTCTATGATGAGTGAACTCGGACGTGAGACGGTATCAGCATACGCCGCAGCCAAAGGCGGTCTGAAGATGCTTACCCGCAACATCTGCTCCGAATATGGAGAATACAATATACAGTGCAACGGCATAGGTCCAGGCTATATCGCAACCCCTCAGACAGCGCCCCTGCGCGAAAAACAGCCTGACGGCTCAAGACATCCTTTCGACAGTTTCATCTGCGCCAAGACTCCTGCCGGACGCTGGCTCGACCCTTCCGAGCTCGGCGGACCCGCAGTGTTCCTGGCTTCACACGCATCTGATGCCGTAAACGGCCACATTCTCTATGTTGACGGCGGTATTCTCGCCTACATCGGCAAACAGCCCCAATAGTTCAACCCGTCAGACAAACAGATTATGGCAAAGATAAACTGCACAGTACGTCAGGCATCAAGCAACATTGATGCGAAACATTACGATACGGAACGTATCCGCAAGGAATATCTCGTTGAGAACGTGATGGTTCCCGATGAGATAAATATGACATATTCGATGTTCGACCGCATAATCGCCGGTGGAGCGGTTCCTGTAAAGGAAGCTCTCAAACTTGAAGCTCCTGAAGTACTCAGGGCCGATTACTTCACGCAGCGCCGCGAAATCGGAATCATCAACGTGGGCGGAGCCGGAACGGTTCAGGTCGGAGATGAAGAATATCATCTCGATTATAAAGAAGCTCTCTATGTGGGCAAGGGAGAACGTCACATTATTTTCAAAAGCGATAACGCTGCGAAACCAGCACACTTCTATTTCTGCAGCGCTACTGCCCACCGCGAGACAGGCGTGAAAAAGGTGAGCAAGGATGATGCTGTCGTTATGCACCTCGGTTCTCTCGAGGAAAGCAACGAACGCACCATCAACCGCCTTCTCGTGAAAGAAGTTGTTCCTTGCTGCCAGTTGCAGATGGGTATGACAGAACTTGCTCCTGGCAGCACCTGGAACACGATGCCCGCCCACACACACGACCGTCGTATGGAAGTTTACTTCTACTTCGAACTTCCGGAAGATGTGGCCGTATGCCACTTTATGTGAGAGCCTCAGGAAACGCGTCACATCTGGATGCACAATGAACAGGCCGTGATAAGCCCGCAGTGGAGCATCCACAGTGCCTGTGCAACCCGCAACTATACCTTCATCTGGGGTATGTGCGGCGAAAACGACGACTACAACGATATGGACTGGTGTGCAACAAAAGATTTGAAGTAAAATGAAAAGGATATTCATATTCGCCGCAATCGCGGCATTGGCAATTTCCTGCACGGGCGGCAAAGAGGCCAGGGTTATGGCACGCTTCGTGCCGGAGCGTTACGATGACTTCATTTTCGAGAACAACCTGATTGCCGGCCGTTTTTACGGAGAAGCGCTGGAAAGTTGCGGCAACGGCCAGATTACATCCCCCGGCATCGATGTCTGGGTGAAAACCCCCGGCGCACTTGTAGCCGATCAGAGGTACATCGACGAATTGGAACACGGAAAGAGCTACCACATAAATTGGGGCAACGGCAAGGACTGCTACAAAGTGGCCCGCAGCCTGGGCGCAGGAGCGTCATCTCCGATCATAAACGGTCAGCCCGCCCTCCCGGCCACCAATTTCCGCAGCCACGAGATTATTGAAAACACCCCTGAAAAGGTCGTGTTCGTCCTCAACTATCCCGAATGGGAGCAGGACGGTGTAACAGTGTCATTGAGCAAAAAAATCACTGTAATTCCCGACACTTATTTCGTAAAGGCCGAGGATACATACACTTTCAGCGGTGATTCGCTCACCGTGGCAGCCGGTGTAAACAGGCATATCGCCCAGAATATTCTCTATGATGAGAAACTTGGGAATGACCGCTACGCCATTTGGGAAGGAGCCTCCGACCAAAGCATAGAAGAGGATGCTGACAGCCGGGTAGGTGTGGCTATCGTAGTGCCTGGAGCCACTTTCAACGCAATCACCGGAGACGGCGTCCACGCTCTCGTGGGGAAAACCCTCAAACAGGGTGAAGTCTTCACATACTGGTTTGGCTCCTGCTGGAACGGCGGAGATGTCAAGACCGCTGAAGAATGGATCAAAATTGTAACGGATTTCAAAGAAAAATAAAAATGTCGAAAATAGTAACATTCGGAGAGATAATGCTCCGTCTCAGCCCGGAAGGCTGTGACAGGTTCGTGCAGAGCGAGGCCTTCAGGATAATTCCCGGCGGCGGTGAAGCCAACGTTGCGGTGAGCCTTGCCAACTATGGCCACAACTCGGTATTTGTGAGCAAACTGCCCGCACACGAGATAGGCCAGATTGCGGTCAACACTCTGCGCAAATACGGTGTAAACACAGAATACATCACCCGCGGAGGCGAGCGCATCGGCCTTTATTATGCCGAGACAGGCGCCTCGATGCGTCCTTCAAAAGTCATTTATGACCGCGCACACTCCGCAATAGCGGAAGCTCAGCCGGAAGACTTCGATTTCGACGCCATTATGGAAGGAGCCGACTGGTTCCACTGGTCAGGCATTACGCCGGCGATTTCAGACAAGGCGGCTGAACTTACACGTCTGGCCTGCGAGGCGGCGAAACGCCA
>JAGHST010000044.1 GCA_018065695.1 Candidatus Cacconaster caballi
TTATATTTCCTTACTATTCTTAACTATGTCATAAACAGGCAGGTGTATGGCCTCTGACAGTGTCTTGCAAAGAAGCTCCGAATCAAGCACCATTCCGTTCGGCGCAACCGGATTGACAGTCACCGCCAAAAGGTTGCTCTTCATCCGGACTGAAATCTTTCCCCCACGGCGTATGAAGGCTCTGTAGAGCTCGGAAGAAGCGAAAATGCGTGTGAAGTCATTCACTACCAGCTCTTTGACGCCGTTGTGCAAGTCGTTTTTAACCGCTTGGAGAAGTCTGTCGGTCAGAGCGCCCTCCACTTCTATCACCTCACTGCAGCGCAAAGCCTCAGACTGGAAATCTCCGAAAGAGGATACCTTCACCTGCGGAGCCTCTCCAACGTGGAGAGGAAGCCCTACAAGTTCGACAATATATGCCGTTTTGGCGACCAGCTCCTTTATGTTTGCGGAATATGCCGCTCCTGTGGCGAGAATCATAGCTTCGCTGATTGCCGGCGAAGCGGTACTGAGCCTCGACAGGGCACCATCGACAAGCACCAGATCCACTGCAAACCTGTTCAATGAACTCATCCATCTGCGAAGAGCGCTTCCCGAAGAAGGGCCGCTCAGGAGCACATTCCCATCTCCCAGCGCCTTTGCAGTCACTACGCGCCCCAGGGCCGTAGTCTCATCGCTCACGTCATAAAGCTCGCAGAGCAGCTTTCTTTCCCTGTAATGCTTTTCGCTTGTAGCGAAGAACATTCCCTCCCTCACTGTTATTTCAGGCTTGGCGGTGGAAGTCACTTGATCAAGTGACTCCCCGTCAATCCCGATGGAGGTTACCGCCACATTGAAATAATCGAGCGGTAACCTTTTGATTATATAGTTGAGACACTCCGTCTTGCCGGTATTCTTTTCAAGACCGACAATCGACACGCTCCGATGCTTGAGTATCTCATCTACGAACGGCATTACTTTCTGTTCTTGCTGCGTTCCTTGCGTGCCAGAACTGCAGGTTCGATGGCCATTCTCTGACCTTCAAGGCAGCTGAGAACGCCTTCCTGTGGCTTCTCCTGACCTTTGCGCTTAGCTTCGCACTCAGGGCAGTGGCAGTCGCTGTGATATTCTGCAGGTTCGGTGTAAGTTGTGATGACACCTTCGAAGTTGCGGAGGACCACCTTGCCCGGAGCCTGTGAAATCACGTACTGAGGCATTACAGGGGTCTTTCCTCCACCACCCGGTGCGTCAACCACGAATGTTGGCACAGCATATCCTGATGTGTGGCCACGGAGACCTTCGATGATCTCGATGCCCTTTGAAACAGGAGTGCGGAAGTGTTCGAGTCCCATTGAAAGGTCGCACTGATAGATGTAATAAGGACGTACACGCATCTTGACGAGTTCGTGAACGAGCTTCTTCATTACATATACACAGTCGTTGACTCCGCGCAGAAGCACGCTCTGGTTTCCGAGAGGAACGCCTGCATCTGCCAACCTTGCGCAAGCGGCTGCTGATTCTGCAGTTACTTCGTTAGGATGGTTGAAATGGGTGTTGAGCCATACCGGATGGTACTTCTTGAGCATATTGCAGAGTTCAGGAGTAATTCTCTGAGGGCATACAACAGGAGTGCGGCTGCCGATGCGGACTATTTCAACGTGAGGTATCGCGCGGATGCGGGAGATGATGTTCTCCAGCTTCTCATCAGGGACCATAAGCGCGTCACCGCCTGAAAGCAGGACGTCGCGTACCTGAGGGGTGCGTGCGATATAGTCGATAGCCTTGTCAATGCGCTCCATAGGGCTTTCGTCATCCTTCTGTCCTGCGAAACGGCGGCGTGTGCAGTGACGGCAGTACATCGAGCACATATCGGTGATGAGAAGGAGCACCCTGTCCGGATAGCGGTGTGTAAGACCGGGTGTCGGGCTGTCTTCGTCCTCGTGCAGAGGGTCGAGAAGATCCGCATCAGCCTGATGTGTCTCTGCTGCAGTAGGAATGCACTGCCGGCGTACAGGATCGTACGGGTCGTCAGGATTGATAAGGGAAATATAATAAGGAGTGATGGCCATTCTCAGGGTTGAGAGGCATTTTTTCACGCCCTCTTCCTCCTCAGGAGTGAGTTTTACATATTTCTTGAGCTCGTCGAGAGTCTCGATTCTGTTCCTTACCTGCCATTTCCAGTCATTCCACTGGGCGTCGGTCACTTCCGGGAACAGTTCTTTTCTTCTTGATACGTTCATTGCAGTAATGGTTATGCGTAGAGTTCTTCAAAAATCTTGCGGAGCTTTTCACTTTCGCGGAGTTCCTGGAGTGTGAATTCAGCGTGGCCCTTGGTGTAGCCGTTGCCCATGATCATATTTACGTCTGCTCCGATGCCTTCCGCTCCGAGAGATGCTTTTGTGAAGCTGGTTGCCATTGAGAAGAAGTAAACGGTACCGTCGTCCTTGGTGCAGAGGATTGCAGTCATTTCCTGGTCAGGAACATTTACACAGTTGATGGTAACATCAGCCATCTTGCCGTCCGTGAGCTTGTAAACAAGTTCGTAGATTTCAGCGGGAGTCATTCCCTTGACGCTTTCAACCACGTCGCAGAAACCGAGTTCCTTGATTCTCTGGGTTGACTTAGGACTGTTTGCAAGGCCGATGACCTTACCTGTCACGCCTACCCTCTTCTTTGCCTCGTAACAGCAGAGCATACCGCTCTTACCGCCTGCGCCGAGAATTACTACGTTCTGGCCGTACTGGCAGAGCTTTGCTGTCTGTGCAGGAGCACCGGCCACGTCGAGAGCCGAGAGCGCGAGCTTTTCAGGCATATCGTCAGGAATCTTTGCATAAATGCCGCTTTCGAAGAGAATAGCCTTTCCCTTGATGTCAACCTGGTCAACGTCAGGACGGATGGCGATAATTTCATCTATACGCAGCGGAGTGAGTGAGAGGGATACGAGGGTAGCGATGCGGTCGCCTTCCTTGACATCCACCTTATCCTTGATGGCATCACCGATTTTCTCGATTTTGCCGAGGAGCATTCCACCGGAGCCTGTACGGCGGTTGCGGTGCTTGCCCTGGAGTTCCACATTGTAGAGAATCTCCTTTTTAACTTCAGAGAGGACTTTCTCCTCGCTTGCACCTTCACCTGCCTGCTGTTTTGCATAGTTCATTATGTCGGTGAAGGATGCCGAGTCGATGTTGAGAGTCTGGACGTCGATGAGAATCTCGTTGTCGTAGATTTCATCCATGTTGTTGTCAACCTTGTTGGCCGGCTGTGGGAGAACACCCTTAGGTTCGATTACGCGGTGTGTTCCGAATTTGTTTCCGTGTTTCTGTGCCATTGTATATCAGATAGTTTTCTAATTTATCAATAATCAATTTCTTGGTTTGAGGCCGAGTATCTGGCGGGCCTCTGCGCTGGTTGCGATTCCGCGGCCGAGTTCATTTGCAAGCCTTACCACTTTCGCGACGAGTTCACCGTTTGACTTGGCGGGAACACCCTTGGAGAGATTGAGGTTGTCTTCGAAACCCACGCGCACGTTGCCGCCCATAACTATTGCGCAGGCAGCCAGGGTGAACGCGTGGCGGCCTATGCCTGTTGCGGTCCAGGTGGAACCTGCCGGAATGTTCTTCACGAGCCATGCGAGGTTCTCCGGGGTGGCCGGTGTGCAGCCCGGAACTCCGAGAACGAAGTTGAACTGCATCGGAGCGCCCGGCACTTCGCCCTTGCGCGCCATGGTAAGGATGGTATCGAGATGGCCCATTTCGAAGCATTCGTATTCAGGCTTGATGCCTTTTTCAATCATACGTTTGCCGAATGCACGCATGGTAGGCATCGTGTTGTCGAAAATTTCGTCGCCGAAATTGCAGGTGCCGCAGTCAAGCGTTGCCATTTCAGGAATCGGAGTGGTATTGGTGGAATCGAGTCTCTCGTCCGGAGTCATACCGACTGCACCGCCTGTCGAAGGGATGAGGATAACGTCCGGGCAAAGCTTGTAAATCGCCTCTTCGCACTCCTGGAAGCGTTTGTGGCTCTGAGTAGGGGTACCGTCGTCTTCACGGACATGAAGATGCACGATTGCCGCACCGGCATCCACTGCTGACTTGGCCTCGCGGGCGATTTCCTCCACAGTGTAAGGGACTGCCGGATTCTGAGCCTTGGTGACTTCAGCGCCGCAGATGGCTGCTGTGATTATAAGTTTGTCCATATTCTACTTCCTCTGGCATTTCTTCGGGGTAACACAGGTACCGCTTGCACGGCACACGACTACAGGCTCTTCGAGAAGATCTGCCGCACTGTCGGAAATGTCAGGACGAGGGCATATCACCTTTCGTGCCTCGAACACCATCTTGCGGGAGGTGTTGCCTTCCGAAACGATTTCGCCTACAGCCTCGATGAAATCGCCGGCATATACCGGAGCTATGAATTCAACCATATCGTAGGCTTTGAAAAGACCTTCGTCTCCGTCACGGAGAATGAGAAGTTCGGTAGCCACGTCACCGAAAAGATGGAGCATATGGGCTCCGTCCACGAGATTTCCGCCGTAGTGCGCGTCTTTTGCGCTCATACGTACGCGAATCATTGATTTGTACTTTGACATATTGCTTCGTTTGTTATAGATAGTTTGATATTTACTGTTCAACGTAGATGTAATCGACGAACAGGGCTGGAGTATGTACGCATTCCGGCTCGATTTCGCCTACTTTTACAACCTTTTCGGCCTCGACGATGACTGTGTCGGCAGCCTGGGCCATCATAGGATTGAAATTCTTTGTGGTGCCGCGGTAGAATACGTTTCCGCTCTCATCCACGATACTGCCCTTGATGAGGGCGAAATCAGCTCCGATAGGCTCTTCGAGGAGGTAGTCCTTGCCCTGCACGTTGATGACCTTCTTGCCTTCAGCCACAACTGTGCCCATTCCGGTCGGAGTGAGGAAACCGCCGAGACCTGCGCCTTTTGCACGGATCTTCTCTGCAAGAGTGCCCTGCGGAACAAGATTCATCTTGAGAAGGCCTTCGTTCATCTGCTGGATGGATGCCTTGCTTCCTCCGATGTAGGTTGCATAAATCTCCTTGACCTGATGGTTTTCGATGAGTTTGCTCCAACCTTTGCCGTCAAACACGGTATCGTTGCAGATTATCGTCAAATCCTTGACTCCGCTCTCCACGAGAGCGTCGATGATCTGTGACGGAGCGCCGCAGCCGAGAAAGCCACCGACCATAATTGATGAGCCGTCTTTAATCATTGCGACTGCATCCTTGAGAGAAATGTTCTTTTTCATAATCCCGATAGATAGTTTTTGATATTTGTTTTTAAAATTACTTACCTTGCTGACCGTATTTGCACACGGTTGACTTAATTTGCAAAAATAACGTTTTCTGCGGATTTTTCCAAAAAGAAATCGCGTCATTTCCAAACCTGATATCAACATAAAAAAAACGCTCAAGATTCAAACTTGAGCGCCATTTTTCCTTAATGCAGGGTTTGCGTATATCTTTATCAGAATCTGCCGCACACGTCCCGGATCGGAGATATCGGAAATCTCTTTCATCCGCCTCTCAAGATAGCCTTCGAACCACCTGTAGGCATCTGCATCATCCGGCGTGCTTCCACTGACCATTGCGGCGGCCGCTTCATTGCTCGGCCATATCCTGTACCCGCCAAGAATTCGGTCGTCGATTATTTCGGCCAGCTTCCTGAATTTGTCATTCTTCTCCAGTTTGTCGCACTCTTCGAGTTCACCGACGGTTATAGGTTTGCAGAAGGAGATATGCACCCTCCCCTTGTCCTGGATAATTCCGGTGATGATACTTTTCATATCCTCGCCCGGGCGCTTGATGTATTTTCCGAAGATTTCCTTGAGATACACTTCGTAGGCCTTCTGAATCGCGCAGGTCTCCAGTTCGTATGAGATGGAGACGGGCATTATCGAGAGTTCCGACATATTCTCCACGAAATTCCCGCTGCCGCTCATAGAAAGCATCTTAAGAAGCCCCTGCTCAGTGCGGTCATCACCGTTTTTGGTCCGGCCGTTGCGGTGGGCTATCCAGATGGATGAAGGATTTTCGCCGGAGACCCTGGTACGGATATAGGATGAAAGCTCTATTGATGTCTGATACACCTCTCTAGGATTGGAACTTCTCACCACGGTTATCATTCTGTTGCTGCGCATCAGGTCCTCTATGAACTGATTGGAGATGAGATTGTCTCCAACGGCTATTTCACTCCAAGGCAAGTCGTTGTCCTTGAATATATACTGTATGAATGCCGGATCGAGAACAATATCCCGGTGGTTGGAGAGCATCAGGTGGCGCTTTCCGTCTCTGAAATGGCGCAGTCCGTCAAAGGTCACGCCTTTGGTGGTCTTTGCTATTATCGAACGTACGGCGGGAAACATAACCCTTGTCTGGAAATCATCCACGCCGGTAATGGTATTGAGGGTGTTCTTGAGAATGTCCGGATCCTTTCCGGGAAACAGAAAGGCTGAAATCTGCTCTATGAGGTGATTGCCGGAAGCTCTTTTAAGGGCTTCTGCAGTCTGTCTGTCATCGTATGGGCGTATCTTTTCGTACATGGCGCGGTTTGCTATATGTTCTGCTCTTTGCTGCAATACAGATCACACAGAGGCACAAGCAGCGAAATGTACAGCAATGAAAATGCCACAACGGTAGCGAACGAACCGAATCCGTAAGCCGAAAATGTACCGCAGATGAAAACAACGGCCTCGAAGGCGAGCGCCACAGCCGCTGCAAGCAGCCACCCTCTCCAGCGTATTATGCGCCACAGGATAAGGCAGAGAAGTATTGCGGCCAGAGGAGCGAGGATGAAATAGTTGTCAGCGCTCTTCAAAGTAAGAAAAAAGTACAGCACGGACATTATGACGGAGACCATCAGAGCTCCGTGAAGCATTGCCCACGCATATTTTGTCCTGCCGCTGCCGCTCGCACTTCTGCGGATGGAGTTGCTTGAAACACTGTCGGAAGACTGTTTGCGGCGCACGAAGTAACGCCAGAGGAACACGGCTGCCACAACAGAGGCGGTAGCACTTGAAACCGTTATAGGATATGAAGTTGCGACTGTCCGGGTGACAAGACTGCAGCAGATGTACAGGAGCAGCATCCAGATGAGAATCTTCAACCCTTTGCGGGCAGATGGAATGAATTTGCTTCTTCCACCTATCACGCTGAGCACCAGCACAATGCAATACAGGGCAAAAGTGACTGCATTGAACAGTGTCCTGAGTCCGAGGGAAAGTTGCGGCTGACGGATGGGGGCCGATGCGTCACGTATCGCGCATACTGTACAGAAGACGGTTGCCGCGAGCGCGAGAATCAGCAGGTACGGTCTGAATTTTCTTATCATTTGTTATCTCTTTAAGCCCGTCCTCCTCTGCAGAAGCGAAGAATCGCCGTAGCTGAGGAAACGGAAGTCGTTTTCCAATGCAAATTTGTAAATATTTTTCCAATTGTCACCTACCAGAGCAGCAATAAGAAGCAGCAGAGTACTTTGAGGTTGATGAAAATTGGTTACAAGATAATCCACCACCCTGTATTCATAGCCCGGAACGATTATGATTCGTGTCTCTGCCACAAAACGGTCCAGTCCCTTTGAGTCCAGATATGCCACAAGAGCTTCCACAGACTCTTTCAACGTGTAGGAATACCCCTCTTCGCGATAGGGCTCCCATTGGGATACAAAAGTCGGCTCACCTTTTTCAATGCACTGCACACCAAGAAAATACAGAGATTCCAGAGTTCTTGTGGAGGTTGTGCCCACTGATATGACCGGCCCGTGGCTCCCGGCGAGAAGCATCAGGAAACTCTTCGTGACCACGAAAGGTTCGTCGTGCATCGTATGGCCACCGATGGTGTCGCTTTTGACGGGAAGGAACGTGCCGGCACCTACGTGCAGACACACTTCTGCGCGCACTATGCCCTTTGCATCAATTGCATCGAGCTCTGCCTGAGTGAAATGCAGGCCTGCAGTAGGGGCGGCTACCGAACCTTCGTTCCTTGCGTAATATGTCTGGTAGCGCTCCATGTCGATGGCCTCGGTATCGCGCTTGAGATATGGCGGAATGGGGATATTGCCGCATTTTTCCATCACCTTTGAAAAACTTGCTCCTCCCTTCCAGGAAAACTCTACGATGAAGGTTTCACCTCTTTCGATGATTTCAGCCTGAAGATCAATCTCTGGGGAGCCGCCATAAAGTTTGATACGCCCTTTCTTCCAGCGCTTTGCATTGCCTACGATAGTCTGCCAGCGGCATTTTTCGGTCTGTGCGAAACATTGCTCATAGTCTGCCGGCGCCACCGGCTTGAGGCAGAAAACCTCTATAAGTGCGCCCGTGTCCTTCTGGAAATAGAGTCTGGCAGGAACGACTTTGGTGTTGTTGAAGACCATAAGAGAGCCCGAAGGCAGGCTGTCGGCTATAGTCCTGAACTTTCCGGAGCGAGGTTCCCAATTCGATTTTTCGGTGTAAATCAGCAGTTTTGAATCGTCTCTGGAAGGAAGCGGATATTTAGCTATCCTCTCCTCGGGGAGGGGATATGTATAGTCTTCTATGCGGATGTCCTGAACCATTTCAATTGCAAAATTACTCCATTTTCAAAAAATATACAAAGGTAAAGGACGCATATCTGGAAATAATGGATTAAAATGCTGATATTAAATGTATTATGTATGGTTTTACACTTGTCATAACGCTCTGAGAATCGAAAATTAGAAGCGATGATTGGAAGTTGTCGGAAGCAGGTAAAAATTGGCTGGAAAACCGGTTTTTTGACAAAAGTGCGATTACAAATGTAAAGGCTTATTTTACAATTTTACGCAATTCTTATTGTTTACAAAATTAAAAGCGCAAAACCAATTTTAATTGTTTACAGAATTAAAAAACAGGTCACTTTGTATCGTGGAACAAAATTTAATTTTTAAGATTTGATATAATTGCTTGTAACTCTGTTTATTATATAATTCATATAACATAAAGGTTAGGTAACTGCAGGTACATTTCAGGGCATTATCTCATTTATGAACCGGAAATTGTGTGTTTTACGAAATCATAATGGTTTATTATCAGTATTTTATGGTTGTTAATTAAACTTTATCTATAATACATTATAGTTGTTTTGCGTTTAATTTTGTAGCATTATTTGTTCTATTACATTTGTAAACCGATTACATCCTAACATAGTTGATAACTTTTTGCTTTTTTACAAAAAGAAATCATTACATTTGTACATCCAATATTTTACAATTATGAATGAGCGTTTAAAGCAGTTTTTGACGATGGAAGGGATCTCCCCTGCCCGATTTGCAGAAGTTGTCGGCATCAACCGTTCCGGCATATCGCACCTTCTTGCCGGAAGAAACAAGCCGAGTTTTGAATTCATCCAGAAAATACTTACCTCCTATCCAACCTTGAATCCGGAGTGGCTCATTCTTGGCAAAGGCAAACCATATAAAGACGGACGAATCGTAGAAAATCCCGCCCCGGAGATTCCCCAAACTGTTCAAGTTCCTTTGGAAGAACCCGTATTATTTGAGGAAAACTCTGAGCCTGAGCTATTTATTGACCTTGAAGAGGATTCTCAACCTCTTGAGAATCAAAAAAAATTCCCGGACATTGAATATGACCGGGAAAAATCGGCTGTAAAAATAGCCAGAATTACCGTTTTCTACTCCGACGGCACGTTCGAGGATCGTTAGTACCCCATCGCAGCCTCAATCTGCTGCATCACCTCATACCTGTCCCAATCCGCTCTGTTGGCAAAGACAAGAACGAGAGCGTCAGATTGCGGATAGCGGGCCGCCAGAATCTTGAATCCACCGTTGTCACCGGTATGGTATATCACTTCGTTGGAACTGTCAGTAGATGGCTCGATGAACCATCCGTAACCGTACCAGGTATTGGCCCGGTTCTGATAATCGCTGTACTGACTGCCTGATATTGAAGTCTTTGGAGTCTGAGCAAGAATCCTGCTTTCTTCACTTATAACAGTATTGTTACGAAGAGCTTTCTCCCACTGCACAAACTGATGTGTAGATGTGTAGATGCCTCCGTCAGGCTGTGTGGCGAAGAATGTTTCCTCTCCATAGTCCAGTTCGTACCAGTTCTTCGGCTCTGAACTCTTCTTAGCGGGAGCGGTGCGTTCCTCGGGCATATTTTCGACGTCTTCATATTCATATCCGTGGGCCATATTCGGAATCTGCGACTCCACTTCAGGCGAAAAATAGAGCGTTTTGTCCATTCCTGCAGGGATGAATACATTCTCTCTCATATATTCAGGGAACGGTTTGCCGCTGACCAAAGAGATGATGTTTCCGCAGAGAACGAACGTCGGATTCATATATTCGTAGTCTGTGCCTTCCTTGAAGTTCTGAAAGTCAAGATCGTTGAAATACTGCATTGCAAGAGAGTCATCACCATGGATGCGCTGCTCAAGAGTCAGGCCTCTGCGTGCATCCGGAATACCGCTGCTATGTGAGAGAAGGTGCTTGATTTTCACATTCTTCCAGAATTCAGCCTTATACTCGGGATGATACTTTGCCACATTGTCTTCGAGCGAGAGTTTGCCTTCTTCCGCCAGCTTCAGGATACCTACTGCAGTGAACTGCTTGGAAACGGAAGCGATATTGAAGAAAGTCTCGCCTGTGACAGGCTCCTTTGTGTTTATGTCGGCTATGCCATAGCCTTTGTCGTAGATTATCTCATCGCCCTGAAGAATCAGGACTGCAGCTCCCGGCTCATCAGCGGGAAAAAGTTCCGAGAACAGGTTGTCAACCTTCACCAGGGCCTCTTTTTGAGGATTTGAGCAAGCTGTTGCCATTGCAATGATTGCTAAGATTAAAAGTGTTTTTTTCATATTATTTTTCGCAATAAATCAAGTGCATTTGAGGCGAACCGTTCTATGTTGACGGAGCGCGAGGATGCAAAGTTAACACATTTGGTGACTGTTTCCACCGTGCCGTCAGCCTTGCGGCGTGCAGCGGCCAGCCAGGCTGTACCTACAGGCTTGCCCGGCACCGCTCCACCCGGGCCGGCAATGCCTGAAGTGGCCACTGAATAGTCCGTATCGAGAAGCCTCAGGACTCCGCTTGCCATCGCACTGACACATTCACGGCTCACGGCACCGTATTTTTCAATGACTTCGGAAGGAACTCCCAGCACCCCTGTCTTGACAGAATTGGCATAGGAAGTTACTGACCCCTTGTAATATGCGCTGCATCCGGCCACTGACGTTATCAGTTCGGATATGCGGCCGCCGGTACAGGATTCCGCAGCGGAGAGAGTTTTTCCGCCTTCGAGAAGTTTCCGCCCGATTACACTCTGCAGCGAGTCATCCCCTTCTCCGTATATGGCATCGCCCAAAATCGCGCGTAGCTGCCCCACAAGAGGCTCGAAATCAGCCTTGCCACCCATCTGCGTCAGTCTCAGGCGCACTCCGAGAGTCGGATTGGGAAGATATGCAAGATGGACGTTTGCCGGCAGAGAGTCCTCCCATTTTTCTATCTGTTTGGCCAATACCGACTCAGCTATGCCGAAGGTCAGGATGGTCCGGTGTGTTATCTCTTCAAGGGCGAAACGTTCCTGTATGTCCTGCATCACAAGAGGCAGAAGGCCCTCCGCCTCAAAAGGCACGCCAGGCAGCGAATAGAGCGAACTGCGGCCGCTTCTCCCCAGAGAGTGGAATGCCATACAGGGAGCCGTGCCGAGCCTGTTGGGGATGACTGAACATCCGGCAGGCACCTGTGCCTGGGCAAGGTTGGTATCTATCAGAGGTATGCCTCTTGACTCCAGTATCCTTTTGACGATGGCAAGTTGCTCTTCGGACTCCACATATCCTTCTGCCCCGGAAAGTTCGCGGAGGGCGTCCTTGGTTATATCATCCTTTGTGGGGCCGAGGCCGCCTGTAACTATTACGATATCTGTATTATCCAAGCATTTGCCAAGTTCGGACAAGATTGCCGCACGGTCATCCCCGATGGATGTCATATACCTGACGGCTATGCCTGCCCTGTTGAGTTCACGGGCAATGCGTGACGAATTGGTATCCACTATCTGTCCTATCAGTATTTCGTCACCGATAGTGCAAACCGATGCTGTTTTCATTTTGTATATATGTTCTTTATTACCTTTTTTATGAATGAAGGTTTCATTTCGCCTGGTTTGTCGGTTATGGCCACCGCTTTGGCGCCTCCTTTCAGAGCCGCTGCCACGGCAGAAGCATCCTCAAAATGTCCATAGCAGATGATATCCATATGTTCCAGAGCCATTTCCGCCACCTTTTCAAGCTTTTCCCCCGGAGCCATAATGCCATCGACTCCCCTGCTCAGCGCATAATCCATCACCTCGTCCAGTTTTTCTTCTGTCATCCCCGGGGGAATACGGAAAAACACAGGCTTGTATTCGTCATTGTAGAGTCTGAGCTGAAGTATCATTTCCATTGAATCGGAATCGAACTCCGATTCATTTATATCGGCTACCACGGCATCCACAAAATCATACAACAGAGCAAATGCCTTTTCCGCATCGCTGTCAGGAATGACGGCCAGCACCGGCACCGGAGATGGATTGCTTCTCAGATTGTTTATTGCCGCCATTATGTCGTCCAACGGGCCTATTTCCACGAAGCCTGCTCCATAGGAGGCTGCAATGTTGCAGAACTCACCGGTCGTGTCGATGCCTCCCGCTATTCCTAACGGATGATCGAATGTCATTCCGGCGCAACTCACCTTCTGTTCAGAAGGTTTTACGCCATAGAACATATCTGTAATGCGGGTTACGAAAGGTATGCGGTTCCATACCTTCAGAAATCGCAGTATCCTGTCGCTCCTGCCGGTTTTCAATTGTTTATCCATTCGTCAAGAGGGAGTTTTTCTCCATACATCCTTTCAAGGAGAGGATTAAGGAAATCGTGGCCATTTTCGGAGTTCGTGAAATATACGAACACCTCTTCCGTTTCAGGGTGCATAAGCCAGAGAGCCTTGAAATTGCCGTTGTCGCCCCAATGCCAGTAATAATCCTCATTTACAGCTCCGAAGCCGAGGCACCAGAAGACTGAAGAATCACACTCGCGAGGCTCGTATGCATAGCGCTGCGCGTGTGTCTGATGGCGGAACATCTCTTTGTGAGACTCCTCGGAAAGGCCTTCGCCCCTCATCAGGGCATTGACAAATCGTGAATATTCGGTTGCGTTTGTGCGGAGAGTATAGGCTGAGTTTTCTCTCGGATGGCGACCCTGTCCCCTGTTGACGCCTTCGCTGTTGAAGCCGTTGACAGCAAGGGTATCGTATTGCGGAAGCCAGCCATAGGAAGTGTTGGGCATATCGAGAGGATCGAAGACCATTTCGCGTGCCACTGAGTCCAGCGACTTGCCCTTGATCTTTTCCACGGCCCTCTGCAGAAAAGCATAACCCTCTCCGGAATATGCGAAGCAGGAGTCAACCGGATATTTGAAACTTATAGGGCTTGTAGGCCATTCTTCTGAAGATGGTCCGGCAGCCCAGTTGGGAAGCCCGGTGCGATGGGAGAGCACTATTCTCGGAGTGAGTTTTGCGGCTTCTTCCCTGTTCTCAAACCGCTCTATGTCGGTATATTGGGAAATGGGCGTATCCAGTTCGATTTCGCCCGCATCCACCATCTTCATCACGATATATGCAAATACAGGCTTGCTGAGGGATGCTGCCTGGAAGATGGAATTCCCGCTCACTACCGGTCCCGCTTCAAAGATTGTATCCCGGCATTCGACAACACCATCGACAACCACACCTGGAGACGAATATTTGAATTGGAAGACAGGAACTTTATGCCGGTCAATCAGTTCATCTACATTCTGCAGCGATTCGACAGCCTGCATGTTCACTTGTTTTTCGGCGCATCCACCCATCAGCAACGATGCAGACAGGACAAAAACGAGAATTTTTTTCATTTTATTTTTGCATTATTAAAATTAATCTCTACATTTGCACTCCCAAAACAACGGGAGCATAGCTCAGCTGGTTTAGAGCACCTGCCCTACAAGCAGGGGGTCATAGGTTCGAATCCTATTACTCCCACCGGAAAAGAGGCCACCGAAACGGTGGCTTCTTTTTTTGTGTTCGTTTCGGCACTCCAAAGTTACTCAATTTTTGGAAACTGTATGCTCGTTGACCCTATAATTGTGGGTATTCAACATTTCCGGTTGAAAATTTTCGTACGTTTCATCTGTGCAGGCGGGAGAAGATTCCGCTCCGGCCGCAGGCAAGCCCCTTTCGGGGAAATGCGTCCGGAAGCGGAACTTCTCCCGCCCTGGATTCGTGTTACGGGAGGAAAGATACTGCTTCGAAGGACCTAAGCACCCGCGCTTGATAGCGGGGGGACCGCTAGAGAAACGAGCGGTGGGATCAGCGCGAAGCGCGAAGTCCTGAGAAACAGTATCTTTCCTCCCGGCTCCCGGCCACGTTCTGATGCTGATTTCGTGGCCGGAGCGTCAAGATAATGCGTACTGCTTTCATCCTCGCAGACGGATGAATCACAACGTACGCTATAACATCCAAATACCGATGTACGTTTTGTCCGGCAAATAATTGATGGACCAGATAGGGTTAGACAGGCGTAAACGAACAAAGTTTTGCCTGCCCTTACCATCTAATGACAGATATACTTAAGTCGCCTATCTCTGTAAGTTTCCGGGCGGCGGAATAGCAGAATTTCAGCCGAAAACCGCAATAATTTCCATAAGCAGGTCCTTTCCCTTTGGCAAAACAAGCGGAAAGGACTAATTTTGTGCTTTAGATTAAAAGTCAGCAAGAAATATGATGGATAAAACAAAAAGCACCACAGACAACAGGCTTCGTTATCGGAGCCCGGAAGTCAAGGTGATTTTTGTTAAGGCGCAAGGAGTACTCTGCCAGAGCAAAGGTAACGACCCTATGCGTGAATTCGATTACGGAGATGCCGGTTTCGGTGAGGTGTAGATATTAACCAGAGAAAATAGAGGACAACAATATGGGAAGAACAACAATTCCAATAATGTGCATGACCGGGGCTCTCGTGCTTGCGGCATCCTGCAACAAGATTGAGGAGAATATCCCTTCCGCAGAAGAGAATGCAAGAACTGTCATTACTGCAGTAGCCGAAGCTATTGGTGGTGACACCAAGGCCCACAATCAATACAGCTATGATGTGTTGTGGGACACGGGCGACAAGATATATGTCACAGGCGGAGGTAAGTCCAATACATTCACGGTTTCTAATGAAAGTGCCGGCACCAGCAAAGGCAAGTTTACTGAAGACACTCCGTCATA
>JAGHST010000043.1 GCA_018065695.1 Candidatus Cacconaster caballi
CAGTTTTTTGGGATAAATTTACGCCCAACTTTCGCTTTTGTGGGCGTAAAATTGGGCGTAAACCTTGTAATTTGCTGAAAATCAGCGTTTCTTGCGGAGAGAGAGGGATTCGAACCCCCGGAGGCTCTCACCTCAACAGTTTTCAAGACTGCCGTAATCGACCACTCTACCATCTCTCCATTCGGCAGTGCAAAGATATGTAAATTTTCCGATAAGCAAATAAATTTCAAAATTATTTCGTTCTCAAATGATGGAAATTGAGGCGCAGCAGGCTGCAGCACCTTCATAATACATACAATAGTCATATCCTGACGAAACATTGTCCGCAATATAGGATTCGGCCAAAGAACCGCAGGGTATCTCCTTGCGGAAATTGACATCGAGCCGGAACCTTGACAGCGTCTCCATCATTACACGTGGAATCATATTACAGAACATCTCCAGATATTTCGCGTTGTTGAGATGGCCGTTGAAGTCACATTCGCTGTAACCGGCTTCTACCGTCCGCCTTACAAGAGATTTAAAAGGACGCAGGCGAAGTGGCGCTGCGCAAGGCATCTCGGCCGTGGCACCCTCTTGCTGAAACGGCGGCTGCGGACGTCGGCTGGAGCGGTCCAGGACACACCACTGGGTAACGCCACGGCATATCTCACGATCCTCTCTGTCAACGGCTCTGACACACCTGTTGTGGCAGAAACCGCTGCTTCCGCCACTCCATACTTCCACTTGGATTTCGTCATACAATGCCGGACGGGCCACAGACTCCACTGCGCACCGTGCAAGAGCCCAGGTCAAACCACGTTTTTCAAGTACATCTACTCCGTAACCCTCTTTTCTGATATTCTGCGATATGGAATCTATCAGGATACGGTACATCGAAGGAAGTGTGACCAGTCCGCTGCGGTCTGTCTCATCGGGAGAAATAGTATAGCCATATCTGTTCATATTATCTTGTTTCATTTGATTTGCCGCAAAATTAAGGCAGCGCTTATTTACTGCAAAAGAAGTGACATATATATACTGCGATTAGGTACAAAATACGCATTCGGCGAAAAAATCACTATATTTGCGGGACGAACATCGCTTAAAAACCCGTTCGTCCCATCAATATGAACAACTCTGTAAAAATGCCGGAGAGCGTTCTCTTCACTCTCGCCTACATATTGGCTCTGCCGGGATTCTTCATCGCATCAGTATTCATCTACAACCCTTTTGACATTCAGGGATACTATACTTTCGGCTTGTATTCGGCCCAATTCCACATAGTTCTGCTGACTGCTGTGATAGCCGTGATTCTGACAGCAACGCGTATTCCTTTCCACTTCGCAGTCAAAGGAAGCCGAATCAGACAATTGCATTACGCGGCACTTGCCGTCGGAGAGATTTTCATTGCCGCCTGTTTTATGGCACTCTACACCGAACTGTTCAAGCACAATCCGGGCGGTTGGTTCCAATCGCTGTCACATTGTCTGAAATTCACTTTCCTGACTCTCTGCTACCCTGCCCTTTTCTTCCATATGCTGCAGGTTATCCTTACCAAAGAGAGAGAAATCGAAGAGGCAAGGTCGCCACATGCAGACAATACTTTAATCAAGTTCTATGATGAGCACAAGCGGCTGAAACTCACGATAGCAGCCGCTTCCATACTATATGTGGAATCACAGGCCAATTATGTGATGATCAACTATCTTGAGGGAGATAAAATCAGACAGTTCCAGATTCGCTGCTCAATGAAAAGCATCGAAGCCTCCGTGCAGCAGCACGGATTGATGCGCTGCCACCGTTCTTTCTTTGTCAATCCGGACCATATCAAAGTTCTCCGCAAGGATACGGACGGTATGGCCAGAGCTGAACTCGATGCGGGGACATCAGCCTTCGTACCGGTCAGTAAACAATACTACGGATTTCTTTCATCTCTGCTGTAAGAAGCCTGCGGAGTCCATTCGGCTTTGATATCCACTCCTCTCAATCAGAGGACACCGCCTTCGCGAAGCATCGCTTCAAGAGCGGCGATATCGTCATAGAACGGCTTGTCATCCACAATCGTTGCGGTGATTCTTCGGACAGCGTCGTAAGCCCTGCGGGATGCAGGAGCGAGTCCGTCTTTGATACCGAGACAATCAACAGCTTGAGCCAGAGCCATGTACTGAATTGACACAACTTGAAAGGCATTGTCAATCACCCGGCGTGTGAGAAGCGCGGTGTTGGTTCCCATACTGACTATATCCTGATTGTCGTTGTTGTTCGGGATACTGTGGACATAGTTTGGCATTGCGAGAGTCTGGCACTCTGCGGTAGTGGAGGTGGCGGTGAACTGACACGCCTGCATTCCGTAATTCAAGCCGAGAGTACCCATATTGAGGAACGGAGGAAGTATGCCGTTGATGCGGTCGTGAAAAAGATAGTTGAGCTGACGCTCGGCTGTCATCACAAGGCGGACTACCGCTATCTTGACCTTATCCTCTTCAAGGGAGATGTAATCTCCGTGGAAATTGCCACCGTGATATACGTTGCTGGTGCCCGGATCGACAATAGGATTATCGGAAGCGCAATTGAGCTCTTCTTCAATGATTCTGCGGCTGTTATCGAGAGTTTCGAGAATCGGGCCGAGTATCTGCGGAGCGCAGCGCAGCGAATAATAGGCCTGTATCTTATGCTGGAACACGTCGGCCTGCGAATGGCCTGTGTCATAAAGTTCGTGCTCACGCTTCTGAAGGCAGCGGCTGCCTTCAGAAAGCCTGCGCATTCTGGAGGCTATTTCAATCTGGCCGCTGTGACGCCGAACTCTGTTGAGCGGTTCTGCCATAAAGTCATCGAACGATGACGCAATTTCGTTCATCATCACGGCAGCAAGCACGGCAAGGTCCAGAAGCAGCTCGGCATAGTGCTGATTGACAATACTCAAGCCTGTCATCACGGACGTGCCGTTGGTTATCGAAAGTCCTTCACGGATATGGATGCCTATAGGACTCAATCCGTTTTCCCCGAGCACCTGAGATGTCGGCCGCCACTCCCCCTTGTATTTCACCTTTCCCTCTCCTATGAGAGTAAGGGCAATGTGAGCCAGTTGGACGAGATCACCGCTTGCTCCCACACTTCCATGCTCCGGAATGAAAGGATATATGTCGCGGTTGATAAACTCTGCAATCAGACGAGGGACACTTGGATGGATGCCGCTTTGAGCCTGAAGAATCGTGCCGAGCCGGGCCACCAGGGCAGCCTTCACAAATTTTTCCGGCAAAGGTTCGCCAGCTCCGGTGGAATGCGAACGTATAATATTGTATTGCAAGTCTTTAAGACATCTATCATCTACTCTCCACTGAGCCATCGGACCGAAACCCGTATTGATTCCGTAAATAACTTTATCTTTGGAGAACTCTTCAAGGAATTCATAGCATTTTTCAACTTCATCAAGAGGGAGAGAGGTGATGTCAATTTTTTCGGACTTAAAAACAATGTTTTCAGCTTTTTCAAAAGAGATGTAATTCATTTCCTGTTTTCTTTAATGATTACCGGACCTGCGTATATTCCAAGATATATTGAGCGAAGCATTGCATTATCCATATCTTTATGATTTTCAACCAGTTTATTTACCCTTTCCTCCAATTCTTCCTTCACGGAAGGAGCATAATGACCGCTATGGCGCGTCGAGCCGTCCAAAAGGTCACATGCGGCGTAATTGGTATCCCAAAGTCTGTAGCCGTCATAAATCAGATCATCTATCTCATCTACGACAGACTGGATATCTCTGCGATGGAGTTCTCCGCTGAAGCGGGATGAATCCACCTCCCGGCAGATTGCTACGTGGACGTTTCCCTTAGGCGCCAGAATGCCGGTGACGATGCTGTTAAGGTCTTCTCCAGGAGCCTTGACATAAGTTTTTCCACCCACAGAACGGTAGAGTTCCAACGCCTTGAGGCTGTCACACGGCTCCCATCGGTAGGAGACGGCCACCGGTGTCATATGAAGAGTGCGAAGAGCACCGAGTTTGTCCTGTCCCAACAGAAGCATCTTCAGCAGGCCGGGATCTGTCTTGTCCCTACCATCTTTCGTACGCCCGTTGCGCTGGGCTATCCAGAGGGATTCACCGCGGGAAACGACGTATTTGATATATTCCGACAGATGTCGGGAATCCTCGATGAAAGAATCGAAGTCCGCAACTTTTCTGACAGTCTTGAACATCTTGTTGGAAAGGCCGATATCGACCACGAACTGAGGATTCATCAGATTGCTGCCGAAAGTGATATGCGATGTGGGGATGCCGCTTCTGATGAGAATGTATTGCTGGAAACAGGAATCCATCACTATATCGCGGTGGTTGGATACGAACAGCCTGCCGGTTTGTGGGGCGGCGTTCTCTTCTCCCTGATAAGTGAAGGAATCGACAGTCCTCTCCACGACGGCCTTGAAAAGCGGGAACATAACCTCCTGCTGGAACTGCTGCGTGGAGGTTATTCTCAAAAGTTTCTCCCTTGCCTGTGGCAGAAAATCCGATTTTCCGAAATAGTCCAGCACCTTGCAAAGAAGAGGATCGTCCGCAATCCTGCGCATTGCGGAAGGTATTTCCCTGTCGTAATAAGGTCTGAGGTCGTCGAATATCGGAGGAAGTTCAATCATAGAGCCCTTTCGTTTCTATCTTGAAGTTCTGGTATCCAGCACTTTTATCGGCTTTCTGCCCGATTCGCGGTAAACGTCACGGGATAGAATGTCAGCACGGCAGATTTCTATATTCGGAGCCACGCGGATTCTCGCCCTGAACATATTCTTCAGGTCAGCTACAAAGGCGGCATCCTTCTCCGCGTCAGGAGCCGGAAGCCCTATGCGTACGAGTACATCATCGTTTCCAAGTTCATTGGTACCTATCACCACCTGGTAGTTCGATATTTCCCTGCAATTGTCCAACACATCGATTATCATCGGAGGATAGAGGGTGGTACCCTTGAATTTTATCATATTGTTCTTTCTACCCACCAGCGGCGTAAGACGGAACGAGTTGCGACCGCAACGGCACTGCTGCGTACACTTGGCCGCCATATCTCCTGTCCGGAAGCGCAGCAGCGGCATTCCTTCCACTCCGAGAGTCGTGATGACCACCTCTCCCACCTGCCCGTCAGGGACCGGTTTATCGTCCTCGCCGATGATCTCCACTATGATAAGTTCAGGATGAACGTGCCCGCCGCAGCCGTACCGGCATTCGGAGAAGGTGGCGCCCATCTCGGTGGATGAATATGTCGCATATAGTTCCACATCCCATTTCTCCTTTATGCGGCGTCCCAGCAGATTGAGGTTGAACTGCTGGTCACGCATCCCCTCACCTATGCCTATGATTTTGCGCACACTGCTCGACCGGTAGTCTATACCGTGTTCTTCCGCATACTGTATAAGACGCGGAATAAATGAAGGAACGCACATTATGGCTGTCGGATTGAGCCTCCGGATGGTATCCCACTGCAGTTCGGGTATGCCGTTGCCCACTCTGATGATACTGGCCCCCATCTCCCTGATACCCAAGAAGTATGCAAGACCTGCCATAAATCTTTTGTCTATGGTGGTCATAAGTTGAAGGGTATCCCCCTTCTTGAGGCCGGCGCACTCGAAAGATTTCTTTTCATTGAAAGCCAGACGTTGAAGATCCTTTTCCGTGCAGGCGAAAGAGACAGGCTCACCCAGAGTGCCGGAGGTAGTTACGTAATCCACCACATCGGAGCGGTCACGGCAGAGAAAATCCCAGTTGTAGAGCTGCAGATCCTTTTTTTCGGTGAACGGGATGAGGGTCAGGTCTTCTAGCGTCCTGATTGCATTGACGTCGATTCCTGCCGATTTGAACATCCTGCGATAATACGGAGATCTTGCATTGAGATATGCAAGTGCTTCAATCAGTTTCCCTTCCTGAAAAGCTTTGATTCGATCGGGACTTTCAAATTCTATATCCATTTGTTCCATAATTATTTGACAATATCTATCTCTTTCAACCATTCTATGAACTCCCACTTCCATTTCCTGCTTTCTGCGGAACCGCGGCTTTCGCTGACTCCGAATCCGTGGCCTCCGGACTCATACTGCCGGTATAAATGTCTTGCACCTGCCGCCGTGAGAGCGGAATCGAGCATCACGCTGTTGTGATAATCCACTACCTTATCATCCCTGCAGTTCACCAAAAAGACCGGAGGACAGTCATCGGGGATATGCAGTTCCAAAGATAGCGAATCTATCATCATCTTGTTCCTCTGACGGTCGTCACCCAGAAGCGCACGACGGGAACGTTTGTGTACGAAAGGCTCCCTGAGTGTCACTACGGGATAGATAGATGCTACAAAAGCCGGTTTGACATTCACGTTGGAAGAAAGACCCTCACGTTCAAGAAACGGTGTATCGCTGAAGCAGGCAGCGGACATCGCAAGATGGCCTCCCGCAGAAAACCCTATCACCCCTATTTTGTCGCAGTCGGCACCGTATTTTTCGGAAAAACCGCCTACCCACTGCAAGGCCCTTTGGACATCGGCTATCATATCCGGGTGGCGGATGCCTCTGACAAAATAACGCGAGTGCCAGAACCATGCGCCGAATCCGGCTGTTCTGTAATGAAGTACGAATGCCGATATACCTTGTTCGTTCAGCCATTCCGCCACGGCGAAGCCTTCATTCTTCATATCGAGCCAGCAGTAGCTTCCGCCGGGACAGATGATTGCAGCTACGCCGCCGGGGTCTTCGGGCACAAAGCAGTACATTACAGCCGCGCTGTGGCCTGTCGCATCGGCACTCCGCAGGATGACGGTATCTATCCGTGCCGTACACTTCTTCTTGACAAAGTCCGCAGCAGGGCACTCCCCTGCGGAAAACGACAAAAGCAGAACTGACAATATCAGCAACCTCTTACAATTCATTTCGATTCCAATTTAAATCTCCATACTCCATCTTCAAACACAATCACGGCATCATACACCGCTTCGGCATCCCTCTGCTGGAGGTAGTGCAGATTCTGAGGCACAGCTTCGCAATTGGAGGCCAACAGGCGCTTCATTTCATCTTCAATGAAAGCATCTATGCAGACATCCTTCCGCACAAGAGCACAGATGAGCGAAGATTCTCCATAGAGCGGATTCTCGAAGAGGACTCGACCTCCGGAAGGTAGATTTTCGGCCAACTTCAAGAAAGAAGCATTGTCCCGCAAAGAGGCACGCACTGCCCGACTGACCTCGAAACCTTTGTATATATAGTTGTGCATCACTCTGTTCGTAAAATAATCCACAGTTTCACGACGATGGGCAAGTGCTTCATATTCTTCTGTCATATAACTGCGTATCGACTTTGTCCTTTCGCGGTATCCGTCTCCGAAAGAGGTATTGTCCGGAGCAATGCGTCCGAGGACCTTGACGGACATTTCTCCTTTCGCAAGGAGCAGA
Source organism: Candidatus Cacconaster caballi (assembly GCA_018065695.1). GTDB lineage: Bacteria > Bacteroidota > Bacteroidia > Bacteroidales > UBA932 > Cacconaster > Cacconaster caballi. The sequence continues at coordinate 7,404 of JAGHST010000043.1, forward strand.
CTCTGCTTTGGCAGAACATCATACAGTCCGTGGAGAACGACAGGCACGATGTCCATATCAAGTTTTTCGGCAAGATAAAAAGCGCCCCGATGGAAACGGCCTATGCTGCCGGTGCGGGTTCTGGTGCCTTCCGGAAATATCAGTACACTGAAGCCCTCCTTCACTCTCTTTTCAAGAACCGCAATGTCTTCTTCAAGAAAATCCCCGACAGGACAGAAATCAGCATATCTTATCAGAAGCCCGTACAAAGGATTGTTCCATACCCATCTGTTGGTGACAACCACCATCTTCGGCGTAAGTTGAAGGAGTGCCATAAGATCCAGATGAGACTGGTGATTGGCTATGATGACCGCAGGCTTTTCAAACCGTTCGCTACCGGTTTCCGTATGGCTGCGGGTAAAGAATACGTTCCTGAAAATGAAGCGGGAAGTTATGCATAGCAGCCTATGGTATGCAGACTTCCCTCTCTTTGAACCGAAAGAAAGAGTGATAAGGAAAAAGCCTGCCACCGTCAGCAGAAGAGAACTGACAAGGAATACGACAAACGCAGCAAAAGTAGTCAGCCAGTTGAGCAGAGTCACCGGCTCCCTGCGCTTGAACCCCTTTTTCTCTGTCAACCACCTGTATAGGAAAGGAGGCACGGTGACGGCCAGAAGCACGACGGTGAACATCCCTATCATAATGACATAAGCCAGAGAAAGCAGAGCCGGATGCCGCGCCACTATAAGTGCGCCTATGCCGATGAACATTATCAGAGCCGAAAGAATTATCGTGCTCTTGTACGTAGAGAGCATCTTTTTTCCGTAAGTATGCTCATACATTGCGCCTTCTGTAATGAAAATGGTATAGTCGTCACCCATTCCGAAGATAAAGGTGGCCAGTATGATATTCACTATGTTGAAGTTGATGCCGAAAAGCGACATTATGCCGAGAATCCATATCCAGGCTATAGTCAGCGGCAGGAATGCTATCAGTGCCAATTCCACACGGCCGAATGAAAGCAAAAGGAGAGCAAAGACTATGAAGGCACATATATACAGCACCTTGTCAAAATCGTTGGAAAGTGTGCGGACCATTTCTCCCGTCAGTGTGGAGCCATCGAACACTATGATACCGTCCTCTCCATCAAGGAATCCGGAAACAAGGGAAGTGCAGTTCGTATCAGAGGTTAAGAGCGTCAGCACTGCGCAGCGTCCGGTGTCCCTGATGAAATATCCGGAAGCGAGATTTTCCGAAATGACGGAGAAAAAATCGTGGGACTGAACCTCATATTCGCCGTCAAGCACAGCTTCGAAGCCTGCGAACGCTTCGTCGGCAAAGCCTGCAGCTGCGGCAGCGCTTCTGACTTTGGCCTCAATTTCACCCTTATGCACAGCCATATACCCGTTCCATCGGTCGATTCTGGCGCGCTGCATTGCCCGACTCGGAATAAAATCCCTTATGCCGTGAAGTGCCGTACCCTCCGGCAGGACATTTTCCAGAGAATCAATTCGCGGCAGAAGTGCGCAGTAGCGGTCAGTCGCCTCATCCAAATCTTTACCCGTCACTGCAATGTACGATACGGAATTGCCCCCCTGTACCAAAGAAAGCATACGTCCCATATTTTCCCGTTGACGGGAGGTCATATAATTGATATTGTGAAGGTCTGTCTCGAATCGTACGCCGTCAAAAAAGCTCAGCACCAGCGTGACAAGGGCTATTGCAATTATGACCGCCCTGTTTTTTTCGAGCCTTGCGGAAGATATTCCTCCCCAGGAAGGGAGTCCTGCCCCGCTTTTGTCTTCCTCCCTTACAAGATGAGGAAGGAACACAAGGGTAAAAAGAATCGTGCCGGCCAGAAGCAAAGCGGCAAACAGGCCGAGATCTCTCATTGCCGGCGAAGAGAGGAACAGAAGGCTGAGGAAGGCTCCGATTGTAGTTATATTGCCGGTGGTCAGGGGCCTGACGATGTCGTAAAGAGACTCGCGCGCCGAAAATCCCTGCTTGATATGAGAGATGAAATGGAGAGGATAATTGGCTGCGATGCCGATTATTACAGCACCCATACCTATGACTATAAGCGAGATGCTCTTGCAGATAAGTGCAGTGCATCCGAAGGCGGTAAGGAATCCGAATGATATTGTGACGCACACGAGGAATATGCTCCTGCCTCTGCGGAAAAATCCGGTCAGAATGCTCGCTATCAGAACTACGGCAATAATTATCGACAGGACGCTGTCTCTCTTCAGTTGACTTGCATTGGTGCTCGCTATGTAGATTGAACCCAGAGCATCCGCCTTCACCTTTGCGTCAAAGGAGTCCTCACAGAGCCGCATAGCTTCATCGAGGCTTGCGATGAGTCTGCCGCCCTTCATTGTGTCGCTTCCTCCGAATGCCAGATCTATCGTGACAAGGAGGCTTCCGTCCCCGGTGAAGATATAGTCATCCTCCATTCTGAAAGAGTCGTTGAGTTTGAACCTTTCGATGCTCCTGAGCCTTTCGGCGGAAAGGAGCAGAGGGTCAGAAGCCACAATGTCCTGCATCATTCCGGCCAGCGGTGAAGCCACGATTGCACGATCTTCCATCAATTGGGAATCAAGAGACGGCTGCGCCAGAAGCGAGTCCAGACGCAGATATTGGGAATCCGTCATATAGAGCGGAAGATTCTTCAGTATGAACGAAGTGACATCTGCCACACTGTCGGATTCGATGCGTCCCACGACGCGGGCAATGTATTCCTGAGGTACAATTCTGCCTATCAGAGCCACCAGAGTATCGGCGGCATCCATCAGCATATAGTGTGAGTCTTCTCCGTCGTTTTCCGCCGTCAGAGTCACGGCTATCCTGTTTGCATTGTTCAGATGAGTGAACGCCCAGTTGACATCGGCGTTGCGCTCATCAGTCGGCAGGAAATCCCCTATATCCTCTTTGAAATCCATCTGTGAAGATGCAAAGGCCAGAAGCGCCACAATGGCGGCAAGCAGGCTTCGGCGCAGAACCGACCGCGTCCTGAGGAAATCGTATATTCTCACAAATATGCCTGTCATCTTCTACTTTCCTGCAAATTTATGATATAGAGTCGCCGGCCAACCGTAAAAAAGGGCTGCGAAAAAAAGCGCGGTGTACATTGCGGAAATCCTCACAGTATCCCTGAACGAGCGATAGAAGGAAATTCTTTCGCCCTGCGGGGCATAATACACCCTGACCGGAAGAGGAATTATGTCTATCCCTTTCCAGGCAGAGCGGACCAGCATTTCAAGTTCCGCCTCATAGCGGCTGGTGCAAGGCGCGGGAACGCCTGATAGAGGGTATGCCCGGTAGCCTGTCTGAGTATCCGGCAATCTACGGAGAGTCATCACGGTGAACCAGAAATTGGAGAAGCGGTTCATGAACGTATGGCGGCCCGGCATATTTTCAGCTGTAAGACTGCGGCTGCCGACTATGAGCGAGCCATCGTGCAATGCTATGGCTTCCAATATGGCCGGAATATCTTCCGCAAAATGCTGACCGTCGGAGTCCATCGTGACGGCATAGTCGAAACCGTCTTCGAGCGCCTTTGCGAATGCGGTCTTCAACGCGAATCCCTTGCCTCTGTTGGGAGAGTATGCTATCTTTCGTATGCGTCCGCCGAAGGAATCTATGGCGGAAAGTGTAGCAGAGTCGGCGCCATCGCTGACCACGTACACATCGGGGCATCTTTCAAGAGCGGACTCAACCACACGGGCAATTGTGCCGCTGTTGTTGTAGGTAGGAATTATCACGCAAACTCTCCGTTTCATATGCTACTGTCTGAAAGTCATACTCAACTTTGTAAAGACCGTTTCATCTCCGGCAATTGAGGCACTGCACCTGAGTGGGCCACTATCCTCCCCATCCATTTCCCCTTCAATGAGAACGGTACCGGTCTCGAGCGGATTCACGGCAGAGAGAAACTTCAGATTCTTTACCGAGGCTATCTCCAGATCGCGGCCCACTGCAAGGGAGGCAACTGAACGGACCATTTCCAGCTGGCAGGCTCCCGGAGTGACGGGGTGTCCGGGAAAATGCGCGGCATAGATGGGGTTGTCGGGCGTCAGTTCTATCCGTGCCGAGAAATGGGACCTGTCACCTTCCATTGAAACAATATTGTAGAAATATTCTATCATCTCGTAATCTTGTGGTCTGTAAACGTAACTGTGGTCTTGCCGCCTTTGGCGCCATACAGCACCACGCTGCCTATGCGACAGTCTGTGCCCGTGAAGGTAAACTCCATCGAGGCGAAAGCTTTTCTCAGCTGACGCGACTTCGGCGTCATTGTCACGATGCACTGATTGTCCTTCTCCCTAAGAGAACATTCGAACCCGTCTCCATCCGGTTTCAGACGATCCCCATTGACAAGTCCGATGAAGAAATTCCGAATCTGCTCCATCATTGGATTGTCTGCCAGAGGCAGCGATTTCACCCCTTTGTCTGAAGTCATCACAATTCTGTCTTCCAGCAGCGACAGTTGGAAAAGTTTCGGAGTCTCGTACTTCCAGACAAGAGTGCCGCTGCTGAGGAACTGCAAGTTTCCCGTAGAGATTTCAGGAGTCTTGAGCATAGGAGATTCCTGCACCTGCCGGAATTTGCAGGAGAGAGTCTTCATAGTTGCCGACTGCTGCGCTATCTCCTTAAGTTTCAAAGCTTCCGCACTTGTCATTTGCCCAAACGCAGCATTTGGCGCAAAGAAAGACAATATCAATATGGCAATGATTCTTTTCATTTATTCGCGTGTAAGCAGGACAGCGCCCGCGATTATCAGCACCAGACCAATCCATTTCGGCAGGGAAGCGGATTCGTGGAAAATGAATATGCCGGCCAGCATTCCGAATATATAGGCGATGCTTGTCATAGGATATGCCTGACTGAGTGGATAATGCTTGATTATATACATCCACAGGACCGTTGCGCTTGCGAACAGTACTCCGCACAGTGCAAACCACAGACTGGTGAGATATTGTCTGATGACGTCCCAGACGAAATGGAAACGCGGCAACCGCACCATCGCCATCTTCAGCGTCATCTGGGCAGCTGCAAGCAGAAAACTCTGCAGGACCGAAAGCCATATCAGTTTAATGCTCATTTTGCTAAAAGTATGAAAGACCAGTCACGCGACCGGTACGAATTTATCAAAAGTATGCGTTCAAAAGTGCCTGTTTCCGCCGTGCCGAAGCGATACGGCGATAGGAGTCTGCCGTGCTTAAGCACTTCTGCGCCAAGCATCACTCCGTAGGCTCCAGCTGTGAAGGACTCCCCGAAGACGTGCTTGTAGCAGGCCTGCGGCTTGCTGTTACCGAAAACACTATCCACAAGGGCGGTATATGACTCATCATAGCGGACGTCACCGTTTCTGCCGGTAATGACAAGGTCTGTATCGGAAGGATGAAGGCCGTTACGGTCAAGGAATTTTTCAAGCGCAAGCGCTACCTCGGGAAGAGGCCTGCCGCAACACAGTGCCACATCTTCAAGTCCGCACTTGGCAGAGTCCGTCTTTTCTGAAGAGAGGACCATTGCAACCGCCGTTTCACCTGCCGCTGCGCCCTGTTTTCCGACACCGTGCCAGAAACCGGCTTTTTCATAAAGGTCGAAAACACCCGGAGTAAGTTCATCGTAACCGCCTGCGAGAGCCGTGCTGATGCGGCCCGCCTCGAACTGCATCAGACTGTCAAGCAGCGCGCTTTCGAAAGAAACTCCGAGATGGGCATATGTATTGTTGTAGGAATGGCACTTGAGAAGGCCGGCAATCTGCGATGCGATGGTATTGTGGGTGGAATTGATGAAATATGTGGGTGAAAGACACTCTTCTCCCTGCTCTTTCATCGCCGAGAGGAATTTTTCGGAGTTTTCCATACATCCCAGGCCGGTGCCGAAAATTATCGCATCCGGAATTTCTACGGATGCCTCCCTTAGGGCCGTAAGCGAAGTGGCTGCGGCTCTTTTGAGAAGTTTGCCCATTCTGCGGGCCGCCATTGGCGAAATGAAGCCTCCATACTGCGCATCTACCGAAAAGCAACATCGCTCCGCACACTCGCGCGGGGCGGTGAACCATTTTGCTGAGAGAGGCTCCTGACTGGAGATTTGGGCCGTGCTGCAGATATATGCCGTCATTTGGATTCCTCCGTTTTTGAAAATATCACAGATGTGTCGTTTCCTCCGAATCCGAATGCATTGCACAGGACATTCCTTATGTCACACCCGGTATCACCTGCAGTTGAAGGCACAAAGGAAAGTTCCTCCATCTGTCTGCTGAAATTGAGATTCGACGGGACGAATCCGTGCTGCAATGCAAGAATCGATATGACCGCCTCTATTCCTCCCGAAGCGCTTGTGGTATGTCCTGTAAAACTTTTCGTAGAAGAGACCGGCGGCACTTTTCCGATTCCGAAAACTCTTTCAAGGGCGCGGCCTTCACTCAGGTCGTTGTTCTGTGTACCGGTGCCGTGGGCATTGACATAATCTATCATCGACGGCTTCAATCCACTATCCTTCAAAGCCTTATTCATAGCCAGAAATGCCCCTTCGCCATCCGGAGAGGATGCTGTCTGGTGGTAGGCGTCACAAGCGTTGCCGCATCCCGCCAACAGGCAGAGCGGCCGCGCACCGCGTTCTTTCACTGACCGTTCAGACTCAAGTACCACATAGCCGGCACCTTCGCCAAGATTGAGACCGGCACGTGTAGAATCGAAAGGACGGCAGGGTTCCCTGTCCAGTATTTGCAGGGAATTGAAACCGTTGAGATGGAATCTGGAAAGACTTTCACTTCCTCCCGCCACCACACGGTCGTAACGTCCGGAGCGGATAAGGTCCCTTCCAAAGAGTATGGCATTGGCCGCAGACGAACAGGCGGTGCTGCTTGTGGTGGAGAAATCGAATACAGGGAAAAGATCCGTCACAAATTCCGTGGCCGAGCCGCAATCCTGCCTGGTGATGAAATCCCAGTTCGTATTTTCTTCCGCATCATTGCAGATATGACGCTCCGTAACGTCCATTCCACCGACGGTTGTACCGGAAACAAGCGCTGTATGTGTATCGAAAGCTTCAAGAATGCCGGCCGATGAAAGGGCCTCCCTGACGGCCACTGCCCCAAGCAGGGCGGTGCGGGCATAATCGGATTTGAAATCCAGACCGAGCAGTGCGCACAGCCCGGCGTTGTTCAACTTCACCTCGCCTGAAGGCAAGTCGCAGTGGGAGGTTTCGAGATATGCAATCCGTCCGATGCCGCTGCGACCTTCCAGAAGAGAGCGGAGAGTCTCCCCGACACCGATGCCGATGGCGGATATCACTCCCATTCCGGTTATGTAAATTTTTCCCGTCACTTTCCTTTCAGTTTATTTTGTGCGGTGGGCAGCCACATAGTCGGCCATCGTATCAATGGATTGAAGTATCCGCTTGCTTTCTGCCGGATCCGAAAGTTTGATGCCGTAATTTTTCTCAAGAAGGACAAGCAGTTCGAGGACATCTATCGAATCGAGTCCGAGCCCGTCCCCGAAAAGAGGCGCTGAAGAATCTATGTCATCAGGCTTCATCCCTTCGAAATTGAGAGCTTCAATAATCTGCCTTTTGAGTTGTTCTTTAAGTTGTTCCATTATCAAGATATTGTTATTTCATTATTTTTTCCATGTATTCGACCGTAAAATCCTCACCTTCAGCCGAGTCTTTCTCCACAAGCATCATAGTCACGTTGCGGCCCCCTTCAAAAACCTCCACCCAGCCGAGAAGCACTTTTTTTATCATTTCATCTGCAAAAGTCCACTTTACGTAGCGAATCATCCTTTCAGGGCAAGGCGCGCTGTCTATGTAGAAAGACGTCTCGCCGAGAATCCTGTTGCGTATGGCAATTTCACCGCAAACGATGTTTGAGAGGGTATATACGAAAAGAGCTGGAGAGGGGAAGTATTCTTCATCCTTCAGTCCTCGCTGGAAGGCCACGTCATCGGCGGAGGACGAGGTACTGTTCACAAGGACTATGCCCATATCAGGCTTCGGCTCCTCATTGCGCAGACCTGCCGCTCCCAGCACTTCCTCTGCTGCCAGAAAACCCGACTTTGACAGAATGTCCATCTTGAAGAACTTCGGATATGAAATCCCCTTCTCCCTGTACATTTCTGACAGGACAGCGTCACCGGAAGGAATCGGAAAAGAAAAGAATGATACGATCTTCATCATTTTTCATTCCTCCTGTAAAGTGCGGCGGCGTTGATGCCTCCGAATCCGGACATAATCTTCAGAAAACGGGTGCCGGCCGACTTTCTCTGTACGGATGCCATATTGAGAGGAAAATCCACCCCACAGGTCTCGTAGCAGAAGGTAGGCAGCACCTTTTCATCGAGCAATGCAAGTGCGCTTATGACTGTCTCCATCACGCCGGCAGCGCCAAGAGTGTGGCCGAAGAAACTCTTCAGGCTCACGGCAGGCACACCGTCAAGACCTGAGCGGTGGAGAGCCACACTTTCCATATTGTCGTTGTACAATGTAGCTGTACCGTGAACGTTGATGAAGGCAAGGGTGCGTGGGTCAATGCCCCGCATCGCGCTTTCAATGGCTGCTAACTGTCCTTCAGCGGTCCTGGAAGGCGCTGAAATATGAGTGGCATCGTTTCGGATGGCCCCGGATTCAAGACAGACGCCTATGCCCGGGCCGCGGCCGAACACCAGTGTTGCCACCGCCTCACTCAGATTGAGTCCGCACCTTTCTGCGTCGAAAGGTCTGCATCTGTGCGGGGAAAGCGCTTTCAGGCACTGGAAACCTGATATCACGAATCTGGAGAGCATATCAGCTCCCACAACCACCGCATTATCGTACTCTCCGCTCTCTATCGCCCTCAAGGCGCATATCTGTGCAACTATGCCCGAAGCGCAAGCATTTGTTACACAAACAGGTGCGTTGGCATTACCGAAAAGCGAAGCCACTTTCCGCGCGCTGCGCCATATATGCATATCAGGACTAGTACCCGCAGGATCTTTCTCGAGCAATTCCACATTTCCTTTTGTAGAGGAAATGACAAAAAGAGTCCTTGGAGATGAAGCATCCAGAGATGCGCTGCCGATTGCATCGGCGGCAGAGAGTGCCATTGCCTTTTCAAGAAGTGTCAAAGGCTCTTTCTCCTTCAGTGATGAGGAAGCGAAGGCAGACTCTATTTCCTCTCTGTCGAAAAGAGATGAGAAGAAAGGGTCCGGCACTCCGAAAACACCTTCACGTAGCGCAAGACCGCTACGGCCCTCAAGGAGTTCCCCATAGACCTTCCTGCTCCCGAAACCGATGCCGGTATAGATATTATGTGCCAGAATCCCTATCATACCTTACATTTCGACTCCTCTTTCCTTACGCCAGCGTTCCACGAAAGGCGGGCAGTACAGAAGGAGTTTGAAATCAGTGTCGATGAATACCTGGGTGGAAGAGCCCGTTACGGAAACCTCCCCTGTAGCGCTCTTGCGGATGGTATATTCAAAAATCAGTTTGGCCGCCTCGCAGGGAGAGTATCTGACCTCAACGTCGAATTCATCTCCGAAAGCGAGAGGGCTCTTGTACTCCAGTTCCATCTTCACCACCGGCGCATAGAAGCCGTTGGCCACCATATCGCGGTATCCGAAACCATACTTTTCGCCGAACGCCTCGCGGGCGTCTTCGAAATATTTCACATAATTGCCGTGCCATACGATGCGCATCGAGTCCACCTCGCTGAAACGCACTTCCATATGTTTTACCGCCACAAGTTTTTCCATATCATTCCTTTGCATTAGAATCAGTCAGGGATATTTTCATCTGGCAGGTTGCCACCTTGCGGCAACCGCACGTCACACAAGCCTCGACGAGAGTCATATTGAACATTTCGCTCACAAGATTCACCTCCGTCTCGAGAATGGTGCCGACAGGCGGAAGAAAGTTTATTTCAAGATTCTTTACGGCGCCTATCATTCCGATGCGTATTTTCTCCTTGAGTATATATACATTGATATACCCTATTCTGGCCGCGCAAGTCTGTGCGATATTCTCCATCAGACCTGCTTCGCTCAGAGCTCCGTTTCTCACCAGAGGATTGTCCTCCCTCACTTCAAACATAGTGACGGTCTTCTGCATATCGAAATGCACGAGACTGTCCGTCAGGAGAAACGGCGGTTGCTGCGGAAGCAGTGTCCTTATGTCTATGCAGGAAAAGTCAGTCATCCCAAAATTCATAAAAATTAAACCACTGGGTAGGATAGCGGCGCACAATCTCCTCCAATGCCGCCACATAGAGATGGAGCAGTTCTCTTATCACTTCATCACGGCTCTTCCCAGTCCTGTCTATGTCCAAATGACGTGTAATGACATTGTACTCCCTCTTCCCCTCCTTCATACAGAAAAGCAGCACAACTTCCTTTTCAAGAGTTGCTGCGAGAGCGAACGCTCCTATGGGAAACCCGGCACGCTTACCCATAAATTCAACCTCAATCGATTTGGAAGAACCGAATATACGGTCGCAAGTCATTGATACACATTCGCCTCTATCCAAGGCCATCTTTGCCGCAAACAGATGAGAAAGATCATCGGAGGCCGGGATCATCTTTATACCGCCATTGCCAAGTGCCGATCCCCTGCGTTTCTGCAAATATGGATTCTCCCCGCCGTAAACTATCGCGCTGATTGGAATCTCCTCAAGGCCCAGCATATAGCCGGCCATCTCCATACTTCCCACGTGAGAGCCGCATATTACAAGGCCTCCGCAGGAAGCGGCAAGGCGTCGTATCATATCATCGCCCTTATTCTTGACTGAGAAATCTTTGCCTCCGTTGCTGAAAAAACGGAAACGGTCGAACATCATCCGGCCGAACTGCCTGTGGGTGGCATATGCCGACATCCAGGCACTGCACTTTCCACGTCTCATACGGTAGCGGAAGAAGTGCTTTGTCGCTCTGAAGTATCCGGGATGAAAGAGCAGATGAAAGGGCAGTCCTATTTCCAGCAGAAGATATGCACACCAAAGAGGCATTGAGGCCAGAGTGGAAATCAGAATGCCGAGTCCGACATTTCCGCCACCCGTCCTGCCGCTCCACTTGCCCGAAGTTTCTCCCTTCATCTCGGACAGCAGTTATTTGCCTGAAACTTCCAGCCGGCTTTCGACATAGTCGTAGAAAGCGCCGAGGGTTTTAACCCCGGCCATCTCTTCTGCCTTTATCTTGATTCCGAACTTTTCCTCTACAAGAACGACGATGTCCACGAAGTCAAGGCTGTCAATTCCGACATCCTCCTTCAGCAGGGCATCTTCCCTAAGTTTGTTTTCTTCTATTTCCAGGTCTTCAACAAGAAAACCGTTTACGGTGTTTTTTACCTCTTCTCTTGTCATATCTGTAAGTATTTCAAAGATTTTTAAGTACGAGCGCACTGTTGGTCCCTCCGAAACCGAAGGCATTGGAGAGGCATACTTCCATTTTTTTGTCTGTCGGACGCGAAACGATATTGAGTCCTTCCGTATCTGAATCAGGCTTTTCAAAATTTATGTTGGGAGCTATGAACCCTCCCTTCATCATAAGTATGGAGTAAAGGACCTCACTGGCGCCTGACATCCAGCACTCGTGGCCTGTCATCGACTTCGTGGAGGTAACCGGCACGGAGTCGCGTCCGAACACCTGCTTGATGGCGAGAGCCTCCGTGGCATCTCCCAATCTGGTGGAAGTGGCGTGTGCGTTTACATATCCGATGTCGGAGGCTGAAAGCGCGGCATCCGCAATAGCTCGCTTCATGGCGAGAGATGCCCCTTCTACGCTCGGCTCGGAAATCTTTCCTCCATTTGACGAGAATCCGTAGCCTAGGACTTCGGCATAAATTTTCGCTCCCCGCCTTTTGGCGTGTTCATATTCCTCCAGAATAAGGGTTGCACTGCCGCCGCTGGGCACAAGTCCGTCGCGGGATGCATCGAACGGACGCGAAGCCCCCTGCGGATTGTCCGTCCTGAGGGAGAATGCGCCCAATCCGTCGAAACTCACCATACTGAGATGGTTGACCTCCTGCGCTCCGCCGCATACCACAATGTCCTGCATCCCCTGTCTGATGAACGTTGCAGCGAGGCCCACGGAGTGGGAACCGCTTGCACAGGCAGCACTGACGGTTATATTCACGCCTCTGAGACTGAAGATAGTGGAAAGATTCATCGTGACGGTGGAGGTCATCGACTGGAAAAGAGAACTCGCTCCGAGAAGAGTTGTATCCTTCTCGCGGACTACGGTCTCGTGACTCTCAATGACAGCCTTTGCAGAAGAATCGTTGCCGAAAAACACTCCTATTTCGTTGTCCCTACGGTACTGTTCATCCATTCCGGCATCTTCAAACGCCTGTTTCGTGGAGATATAGGCATACTCGCCTTCCTGAGGCAGGCGGACACGTTGCCTGCGGTCCAACACGCCTCTGAGTTGTGGCTGCGGAAGTATTCCGGTCAGAGGGGAACGGTAGCCGTATGCGATTCTCATCTCTTCGATGCCTATACCCGAACGTCCGCTGCGCAGCGAGTTCGAAACCTCATCGGCGCTTTGACCGATGCAGGAGTATATGCCTATGCCGGTTATGACTACTCTTCTCATTTTTCGGCCGATTCTGTCTTGCCGGATGCGGCGAAGAAACGCCACTTGAACAGGACTATGTAGATTGCGCCGCACGTGATGCAGCTGTCAGCGAAATTGAATATCGGTCTGAAAAAGATGATGTGTCTTCCACCCCAGAACGGAAAGCCGGAGGGAAGGGTCGTGTCGATTACGGGGAAATAGAACATATCCACCACCCGGCCGAACATAATCGGAGCATAACCGAATATCCAGCCGTAGAAGACACAATCTATGATGTTGCCGATTGCACCCGCAAGAATGAGCGACAGTCCCACGAGGACTCCCGTAGGGGTGTTCTCCCTGCGGACAAGAGTGCGGATGTAGATTGCCAGAGCCACTATGATGACAATCCGGCCGGCGCTGAGGATGAACTTCCCCACACTGCCGCCCAACTGCATTCCGAAAGCGAAACCGTTGTTTTCAATGAAAAGCAGGCGGAACCAGTTGCCGATGACACTGATTTCCTCGCCGATTTGCATATTTGTTTTTACCAGTATCTTGATCAACTGGTCAATCACAAGAAGCGACACGACGAAAACGGCGATTTTCGCGTCTTTGGAGATTTTCATTCTGACGCTACCTCTGTTTGTTTTTTGCTTCTACACTCAGAGTTGCGTGCGGCACAAGTTTAAGGCGCTCCTTCGGTATGAGCTTCCCCGTTTCGCGGCATATGCCGTATGTCTTGTTTTCAATTCGGATCAAAGCGGCCTCCAGGCTCTGTATGAACTTATACTGACGCCCGGCGAGCTGGCTTGCCTCTTCTTTCGCCTGAGACGAAGAGCCCTCTTCGAGCACTTTGAAAGAAGGAGAAGTGTCTTCGGTGTCATTGCTTCCGCTATGGTCTATGGCAGCCCTGAGCATCTCATAATCCTCTCTTGCCTTCGCAAGTTTTTCGAGGATAAGCACTTTGAACTCATGGAGTTCTTCGTCGCTGTAGCGAACCTTTTCGACTTTTTCTTCCGTTGTTGCCATATTCTTTCCTCCTGAATATTATAAAATGTAAATTTAGCAAAAATAGCGGAAGCTGACAATATCATTTAACCCTGACGACGCTCAATTCGAGTGTTCCTTCTTCCCATTCCACTTCCACAGCACCCTCAGGATGCTGTGCAAAGCCGATTTCCAGAGCCAGAGTCTGGTCGCATATATACTCGCGGAATTTATCAACAGACTTTTCCACATCAGCACCGGAAGCAATTGTGACTTTCACCCTGTCAGTCACCTCAAAGCCACTATCCTTACGGATATTCTGAATGCGGTTTATCAATTCCCTGGCGATGCCCTCAAGCCTGAGTTCTTCGGTGACAGTAACGTCGAGAGCCACGGTCAGAGCGCCTTCGGTGGCGACGAGCCAGCCTGGCATATCCTCGGAAGTTATCTGATAGTCTTCACGGGAGAGAGCCACATCACCTCCCGGAAGAGAGAGCGAGATGTCACCGGCCACCTCTATGCGCGAGATTGTCTGCTGGTCCATAGAAGCGAAGAAAGAGGCAATCTCCTTCATCCTAGGCCCGTATTTCTTGCCGAGAGTTTTGAAATTGGGTTTGATTTTCTTAGTAATCAGGCCGGTAGTGTCGCGTATGAATTCAGCATCCTTGACGTTGACCTCACCGAGCACAATCTGCTTGACTTTCCCGAGCTGCTGCTCAATATGGCCGTCAAGCACCGGGATGATGATTTTGGCCAGAGGCTGGCGGACCTTGATATTCACTTTGCGGCGGAGTGCGAGAATCATCGAGCAACTGAGCTGGGCCAGTTTCATACGCTCTTCGAGATCCTCATTTACTGCCGATGCTTCTGACGACGGCATCTGAACGAAATGGACAGAGTCAGCCCCGGGAACAAGGTCGCAATAAAGACGGTCCATGTAGAACGGAGCTATAGGAGCCGCCAGCACTGCAACAGTGCGGAGGGCTTTGTAAAGAGTCTGATATGCCGCCAGTTTGTCGCGTGTCAGACCACCTCCCCAAAAACGCTTGCGGTTCAGACGGACATACCAGTTGCTGAGGTCGTCACACACAAAGTCCTGAATCATACGTCCTGCGGATGTGATGTCGTAGTCTTCGTAGCGCTCCTCCACCTTTCTGATGAGCGAATTGAGCAGCGATACGAGCCAGAGGTCTATCTCACGGAGTTCATTCTTCTCCACTTCAGGCTGCAACGGATCGAATCCGTCCACGTTCGCATAGAGAGCAAAGAAAGAATATGTATTGTACAGTGTTCCGAAGAATTTGCGGCGCACCTCATCCACTCCGGCCTCGTCGAACTTGAGATTGTCCCAAGGCTGAGCGTTCGTGAGCATATACCAGCGAAGCGAATCGGCCCCGTAACTGTCAAGTGCCTTGAACGGATCCACCGCATTTCCAAGGCGCTTGCTCATCTTGTTTCCATCCTTGTCGAGGACAAGGCCGTTTGAGATTACGGTCTTGAATGCGCATTTGCCGCTGACCATGGTGTTGATGGCATGCAGGGTGAAGAACCATCCGCGGGTCTGATCGACTCCCTCGGCTATGAAATCGGCCGTGCGTCCGAAATCTTCCGTTCCGACCTTCGCAAGGCCTTCCTGTGCATACGGCATGGAGCCGGAGTCGAACCATACGTCTATCAAGTCCTTCTCCCTAAACATCTTCCGTCCGTCTTCGCTGACCAGAAGAATATCGTCCACATACGGCCTGTGCAGGTCTATTCTTTCATAATTCTCCTTAGAGAAATCGCCCGGAACGAAACCTCTCTCAGCTAAAGGATTGCTCTTCATAAAGCCGGCTTTCACCGCCTTTTCAATTTCACCGTACAACTCTTCCACACTGCCTATGCACTTTTCCTGAAGGCCGTCCTCCGTGCGCCATATCGGAAGCGGCGTGCCCCAATAGCGGCTCCTGCTGAGGTTCCAGTCCTGAAGATTCTCAAGCCATTTGCCAAAACGGCCGCTGCCGGTGCTTTCAGGCTTCCAATTGATGGTTCTGTTGAGTTCTATCATCTTCTCCTGCACTGCGGTGCTGCGGATGAACCAGCTGTCCAGAGGGTAGTAGAGGACAGGCTTGTCGGTACGCCAGCAATGAGGATAGCTATGTGTGTGCTTGGCAATACCGAAAGCTTTCCCTTGTGCCTTAAGGTCCAGGCATATATCAATATCCAGAGTAGGAGCGTCGGGAGCAAGCGACGAATCGTAAGCGTTCTTGACGAAGCGTCCGGCGTATGCTGAATATGCTTCCCTGTCCACTCGCGTTCTGACGAAATCTTCGCTCAAATCCTCAATTCGGAAAAGTCTGCCGGCGCGGTCCACCATAGGCTGCTGCACTCCGTCACGGTCTTCCACGAAGAATGGAGGAATACCGTTGGCCTTACCTACTTTATTGTCATCCGCACCGAAAGTCGGAGCGATGTGGACAATGCCTGTACCGTCTTCAGTCGTGACAAAGTCTCCGGTAATGACCCGGAATGCTCCGTCCGCCGGCTTCATCCAGTTTATCAGCTGCTCATAGCGGATGCCTTCCAGTGCAGAGCCCGGAACCGGCTCCCCGATTACCTTATACGGATTCTTGTCATTGAAGTGGACATTGAGAAGCGGTTTGGCCACAACATAGGTTGCGGGTGCCTTGGTATATGGATTGACACTTTCCACGCGGACGTATTCAATTTTCGGTCCGACACAGAGAGCTGTATTGGAAGGAAGTGTCCACGGAGTCGTCGTCCATGCTATGAAATAGACCGGAAGGTCCGTATCCTTGAAGAGGAATTCACTCCTGCTGTCGCGGATAACCTTGAACTGTACAGTTGCGGTAGTGTCTTTGACGTCCCGGTAGCAGCCCGGCTGATTGAGTTCGTGTGTGCTGAGTCCCGTACCGGCTGCCGGAGAATATGGCTGGATAGTGTATCCCTTATAGAGGTATCCTTTCTTATAGATATCTTTCAGAAGGTACCACAAGGTTTCAATATAGCGGTTGTCGTAGGTAATGTACGGATTGTCCATATCCACCCAATAGCCAATCTGCTCGGTGAGCTTGCGCCACTCGGCGGTATATTTCATAACTTCGCTGCGGCAGGCTCTGTTATAGTCGTCCACCGAAATCTTTTTTCCGATATCCTCCTTGGTTATGCCGAGTTTCTTCTCCACCCCGAGTTCCACCGGAAGTCCGTGTGTGTCCCAACCGGCGCGTCTCTCCACGCGGTATCCCGTCTGTGTCTTGTATCGGCACACAGCATCCTTTATGGAGCGCGCCATAACGTGGTGAATACCGGGCATTCCGTTAGCGGAAGGAGGGCCTTCATGAAAAATGAAGCGCGGAGAGCCTTCCCCCATCTTCAGGGTTTCTCTGAAGGTATCTGATTTTTTCCACTTTTCGAGGACCTCCCGGTTAACCTCCACCAAATCAAGTTTCTTGTACTCGGCAAATTTCATATCGTGTCTGTTAATTTTCTGAATTGAATTTGCAAAGATACGATAATTCAGTAATTTTGAGAATCTGTTTGAAATTTGAATATGGGAACAATAGACATAATAATACTTATCTGCCTGCTTCCTGCCATCTATTTCGGCATCAGGAACGGGCTCGTCAAACAGTTGATAAGCCTCTGCGTCATATTTTTCGGAATCAAACTCTCGCTGCAGTTCTCGCCGACCGTAACGGAATGGCTGACCGAGCACTTCACCCTGAAGGAATATGTCGCGAAAACAGCATCATTTATCGTTATTTTTATTGCAGTTTCCCTGATTTTCTCGCTCATCGGCAGACTGGTTGAGAAAATAATCCAGATAACTCTGCTCGGATGGCTGAACAGACTGGCCGGAATCATTCTTTCTCTTGTCATATCAGTACTGCTGATTTCTGTACTCATATACCTTTTCGATCTTCTCAATGCCAATCTGAACATCGTTGAGAAGAGCATAATTGCCGAATCCAAATTTTATCAGCCTTTGTTGGATTTGTCAAAAGAAGCATTTCCCAGGATAAAGGAAATCATCTGAAATACAAATTCGGATAAATCCTCCGCATCTTCGGAAAATTGTTTTCCGGAGCATATTGTCGTGCCGTTTTTTGCTGAGCTTTGCTTTCGGAAAAAGACACCGCGACAAAGATGAAGGAAAACGGAACCACACCATTGACCGACATTGAGCAGACAGCCGAATCTCTCGCTTCAGAGAACTCTTGCTTGCTTGATCTCTTTATGATTCTCATAATTCTCATCTCTCTTTTGCTGTGTGCTCTGTCGGTCATTTTTTATTTATAGGAGAACTTTGGGGAGCGTGAGGGAAGGATGTCCGTAAGGAGGCAGGACAAGTGAAGATAGAGGCTCCCCTTTTTGATTGATTATGGCAACCGATAAGATATGAAAACAGATGTCAGACAACACGATATTACCGATTGCGCTGCAGCCTGCATGACTTCCGTATCCAGGCATTACGGCCGTAACATTCCCCTGGCTGTATTTCGGGAAGCTTCCGGAACGTCCGTCTCGGGTACGACCGTAAAAGGCATAGTCGATGCCTGCCGCTCGACAGGATTCAAGGCCCGCGGCTACAAGTCGGAACAGAAGGATATGGAAGCGCTGCGCCACCTCGGACTGCCGCTTATTCTGCATACCGTCAACCGCCACGAGGACTTGCATTTCGTAGTTCTCTATCGGATGGGCAGAAAGAGGGCGACAGTTATGGATCCGGCAAGGGGCGCACACCTGAGTATTAAATTGGAAGAGTTGCAGAGAGAGTGGACAGGATTTCTCGTCACGATGGAGCCCGACAACGCTATATCTCCACAATACCGCAATAATGAAAAAACAAACCGAAGCCGGCGCGGGGCTCTGTCCGGATTCGCCGGGTATCTTTCCCTGAAGGATTACGCCCTGATGTTTCTGAGTTCAGCTGCCTACGTCGTGACAGGCCTTTGTACCGCTCTCTTCCTGCAACATATCATAGATGACGTCATCCCCGGGAAAGACCGCGGGGAACTCCTCAAGGTAGGCGGAATGATGGTTTCCATCATGATATGCACCATCATTCTGGGTTACAACCGGATTCTGTACTCCCTCAGGGCCGGCGTCAAACTTGACGCACGACTGGTTCTGGGATATCTGAACCACCTTTTCAGACTGCCGGTCGGGTTCTTCTCGCGTAGAGGCGCCGGCGAACTCAACTCCAGAGTCGGAGACGTAGCCCGTATCAGGGTATTTCTCACCGACGCAGCAGTCAACATCGTGACAAGTCTGCTGATTCTCATTATCTCCTTCGCCCTTATGTTCTTCAACCATTGGAGACTCTCGCTGCTAATGCTGACTTTCGTTCCCGTTTATCTGTGTCTCTATACGGTTGCCGGAAAAGTAAACAGAAAGGTCAACAGGGAGATAATCGAGACATCGGCGGCTTTTGAGGAGAAAACCGTCGAGAGCATTTCTTCCGTCAGCATCATAAAACATTTCGGGGGTGAGGAACGCTTCTACAGGACTCTTGAAAGCAGTTTCTGCGATCTTGCCCTCAAATACCTCAAAGGGGGAAAATGGATGGGGGCCTTCGCCTCGGCAAGCGACGCCATTTCAAAACTGATTACCATAGTGCTGCTTACGGTCGGGGCATTGTTCATCTTCGGGGGAACGTTGACGATAGGTGAGCTGGTTTCCTTCTATGCTTTGACAGGGTTCTTTTCGGCGCCATTGGGCAATCTTGTCAAAATCAGCGAGGATCTCTCGCAGGCAAGAATTTCTGCCGAACGCATCTGCGACATTACCGACATAGAGGCCGAAGGTTCCGCCCCTGCTGTCCTGCCGATAGAAACAGGACAGGACATCATCTTCGACAACGTAAGTTTCTCCTATCCGGGATGTCCTGAATTGCTGAAGAATTTCAACATGGTTCTGGAAAGTGGCCGGATTACCGCAATCCAGGGAGAAAGTGGATGCGGAAAAAGTTCTCTGGCGGCTCTTCTGATGAGAGATTTCGAAGTGACCGGAGGCCGCATCACAATCGGAGGCATCGACATACGGCTGACCGGTCTTGACGAATGGAGAAAATTCATATCAATCATTCCGCAGGATCCGGAACTTCTGAGCGGAACCATTCTGGAAAACGTCACCTGCTTCGAAAAGAACCCCGACATAAGGAAAGCTGTCGGAATAATGGACGAGCTGGGCTTGAAAAAGTTCGCCAGAGAACTGCCTATGGGCATCCTTACAAGGGTCGGACCGCGCGGATGCACTTTGTCCGGAGGCCAGAGACAAAGACTCGCCTTCGCCCGCGCACTGTACCGGGATCCGCAGGTGATAATTCTCGACGAAGCCACATCTTCACTGGACGAAGTGTCCCAATCATATGTACTGAAAAAAGTGGAAGCTCTCCGCAACGAGGGTCGGACCATAATGATGATAACGCACAAAAATGACAATGTCAAAATTGCAGACCGTACCGTGAAACTATAAGAGCGCGCTTATACCGGGTTAAACGCGGTCACCCATACAAGTACCGCGAAATGACAAACACCACAATTATGGAAGAAAAAATGATGAAAGAATGGGGTTTATGCGAGATGAATTCTTCCGAGCTCCTTCTCAGAGGCGGTGCCACAAAAACCGTCTTCGCAACTATTTTCGAAAAGATCAGGAATTTTTTCGATTTCCTTGGCGACTACATTCCGAGCCTCATCAACGGGCTCAAGGACGGTTTCTTTGGAAAAAGTTTCATTTAGCAGGAGGACAGCCTTATGAAAAACGAAAACATTTCAAGACTCACCCTTCTCAACGCAGAAGAGTCGGCTCTGATTTTCGGAGGTGTTGACAAGAAGGCGCAGGACGCCCTTTACACAATCGGTTACGTTATCGGTCTTATCGTCAGATTTATCGGAGCTCTGTTCTCATTCAACCACAACAAACAGGCGGAGACAGTATCCTGAGCAGAGTGCGGCAACTGACACTTTCAGCCTCCTCCCCGGAGGAGGCTTTTTCATTATTGAGTTATGAATCTTATTGTATCATTACTGCTTATGGTAGTTCCGGCAGGGGAGGTTGCTGCCGGTATGGGCCTCGAAGAGTGCATCCGTACCGGCTTTGCACGCAATACCGGCTACAGACAGAACGGCATAGAGGCGGAAAACCTCAAGAAAGAACTTTCGACTGCAACTCTGGCTATGATTCCGACAGTCACGGCGACTCTCGACAACGAATTGAAATGGCACAACGGCTTCCCGCCGTTTTCGGACCTTTCCACAGTCGGAGTTTCCGGGAGAATCACAGTATTCAAAGGACTTTCCCTGCAGAATGAAAGAGCGAGGGCGAAGACCGAATACAAACTTGCCCCGGTCTATCTCAAGGGGAAGAGGCAGGCTCTGGCTTCTTCGATAATCGAAGCCTATATCCGCATTCTCCTTGACAAGGAAGCCCTGAACCTTGCGCAGTCCAACTGCTCGACATCGCTTCTCGAAAGGGATAAAACCCAACTTCTGGTAAAGGGAGGCGCTCAGCCTGCCAGCGCTCTGGCGCAGATGGAAGCGCAACTCGCCGGCGACAGAGCCTCGGTGACAGAAGCTGAATGCCGCATAAGGACCGACAAGTTGGAACTATTGCAACTGCTTGATCTCCCTTACGATCCGGAATTTGAAATACTTCCTCTTGACGATGGCTCAGAAGCTCCGCCTTTGAGTCTGGAGAAAGAGGAGATAAAGTCAGCCGCGGCTTCCAACCCTGAAACCATATATTCTGAAGGCCTGATCAGAAGCAGCCGCTTCGCTCTGAGAGCGGCCATTGGAGCCGCCACGCCGGAAATATTCCTGAGTGGCAACTACAGCGCGACAGTAGGGGCGAAATCAATGAGGAACGTCTCATATCTGGGCTTCGGCATATCCATACCCATTCTTTCAAGCGGGCAAACCTATTCCAGAATCAAAAACGCCCGTCTGAACCTAAAAGCAGCTGAACTTCAAGCCTATACAGCCGCAAGAAAAGTAGAGGCGGAGATAGAGAGGCTGGTAGCCGAAGCTGAGAACAGTTACAGCAAGCTGCTCGCCTCCAGGACCAATGTCAGTTCGCTTGAAAGGCTGCTGGAAATAAACAGGGCAAAATATGAAAAGGGAGCAAGCTCCGTACTGGATTATACCATAGCCAAAAACAACCTTGTAAAAGCCGAAGCTGAACTTCTGGAGGCTAAATGGCAATACATTTTCCAAAGGAAGGTGCTCGAACTGTATCTCGATGGAAAACTTCTTGAATATGATGAAAAAAATTAAAGAGCGGACCGCAAAACTGCTTGCGGAGTTCAAAGGCGGCAGAAAACTCAAATGGTACGGCTGCGCTGCCGCAACAGTGCTGATAATCATCCTCATTTCCTCAGGAGGAAACGAAGGAATAGAGGTTGAGTGCGAAGAAGCCTGTTTCGGAACCATAGTGGAATCCATTCCGGCCAGCGGACGGATTCAGCCGGTAGTGGAGGTAAAAATCTCCCCGGACGTATCGGGGGAAGTGGTTGAACTGTTCTGCAAGGAAGGAGACGAAGTTTTAAAGGGCGACACACTCCTTATGATAAGGCAGGACCTTTACCTGTCGCAGGTGGAGCAGGCCGAAGCTGCTCTGAATGCTCTGAAAGCCGAACATTTGCGTCAGGAAGCGGAAGAGCGGCAGGCTAAGCTCTCTTTCGAAAGAAGCATTTCACTCTTCGAGGCGGAGGCCATATCAGAATCGGAATTCGAAGCGGTGAAAGCCAAGTATGAAATTGCCAGAGAAAGCGTCAAGGCTGCCCAATACAGCATTCTGAGCGGACGCGCCCAGTTGAAGGAGGCCCGTGAAAACCTCGGGAAGACCACCATCTTCGCACCTATGGACGGCATAGTTTCGCGGATGAATATAGAGAAGGGAGAAAGAGTGGTGGGCACCAGCCAGATGGCAGGTACTGAGATGTTGCGCATAGCGGACTTCAGCAAGATGGAACTTCTTGTGGATGTCAACGAAAACGACATTGTACGAATCAGGCCTCAGGATAGCGCCCAAGTGGAAATCGACGCCTATCCACACCGTAAATTCACCGGTTTCGTCACCCAAATTGCAAATTCGGCAAAAAATATTGGCGCAACCTTCAATCAAGTTACTAACTTTGAGGTCCGGATTGAAATCGTCCCGGGAGACTTCCGTCTGCTGCCGGGAATGTCGGCCAACGCTTCTATTACCACCGGGAGCAGCGGCAAAGTGGTGACGGTGCCTCTGAAAAGCATATTCACTCTGGACAAGGCTGAATATGTCTGGATTGTGGAGGATGGAAAATATGCGCGGAGAAGGCAAGTTACAAGCGGCATACAGGATTTCTCGAGAATAGAGATTCTCAGCGGTGTCAATCCCGGAGAGAAAGTGATAACAGGACCGTTGGGAGCCATCACCAAAAGTCTGGCAGACGGACAGAGGATAAAAGAAACGGAAAAGCCATGAGAGAAAGAATAATTGCAATCGAGACCAGTACTGAATGTTGCAGTGTAGCCCTTTGCGAGGGCGAAAAAGTAATCGCCTGCAGAGTCAACTCCTCCCCGAAAGTCCACGCGGCAATGACCGCCCCCTATGTGGAGGAAGTTCTTCGGGAGGGATGCTGCTCCGCACAAGATTTGGCGGCAGTGGCCGTGAGCAAGGGGCCCGGCTCCTACACAGGGCTGAGAGTCGGAGTATCTACGGCAAAAGGTCTGTGCTTCGGTGCGGAAATACCTCTCATCGGAGTTGACACTCTACGGATACTCGCTCTGCAGGGCGTCAGGCACGAATGCCACCCGGCCAAAATAGTACCGTTTATCGATGCAAGAAGGATGGAAGTTTACTGCGCGGTATTCGACTCTGAAGGAAACAGGCTTTCCGACACGGAGGCCGTCATTCTGGATGAAAACAGCTTTTCTGCTGAACTGTCTGAAGGCCCCGTGCTTTTCATCGGCACAGGCGTCGGTAAGTTCAAGGAAGTGTGCAAGAGTCCGAACGCACATTACGAAACCTGCTTTCCGCTAGCATCATCGATGGCCCTGCCGGCCGATGAAGCCTTAAAGAACAAAGAGTTCGAAGACGTTGCGTACTTCGAACCCTTCTATCTCAAGGAATTTGTTGCAGGAATCAGCAAAAAGAGCCTGCTATAGCCTCTACTACAGATATTTCTTCACGATAGTCTCAAGCTTCTCCACGTCAAATACGTTGCGGGCCACCACTACACCCTGACGGTTGACCACAAGCATTTCCGGAATCGCCGATATATTGTAAAGGCTGACCGAAGGAGAGTCAACGCCCTTTCCGTCATTGACATTTATCCAAGGGAGGTTCTGGCTCTTGACCGTTGCTGCCCATGAAGGCTTGTCTATATCAAGGCCTATCTGATAAATTTCAAGTCCCTTGCCATGCAACCTGCCGTACATATCCTTCATTTCGGCGTTGAACATCTTGTGCTCAGTCTGGCCGGAAGCCCAGAAAGAGAGGATTATTACCTTCCCATCCAATGCCTTGACGGATTTCATGTTACCTTCTACGTCCGGCATCTCCACACTTGGGAAACTTATCTCTTCGACATCGCCGAAACGTGCAGTCATATCAAGTTGCTTCTGGCGTGCAGCCACTTCATCGCGAAGAGCCAGAACATATTCGCTCTGCGGATATACCGTCTCAAGAGAATCCTGAACGCGCTTGAAAAGGATTGCGTCCGTTTCATCACCGAATACAGGGAAGTTGTCGTTCAACTTCTGGAAGAGAGCCACTGCAGAAGATATGGAATACGGATTGACGATGATATGGCGTGTCATATCCTTCTTGAAATCGACATAAAGTCTGCCCACCTGAGAATTGACTTCCTTTGCCTGTGCAGCCGTAGGATTTGCAGGCATTTTTTCAAGAATGCGGTTCATACGGCTCTTGACGGTTTCGAACTTGTCGTTCACCTCCTTGACCAAGGCGGACTCATCGGAACCCTCAACGCTGAAAAGTCCGTGACTGTCCACTTTCACGCTTACCTTGTCTCCGTCCAGAAGGACAAGTGATGCCACCGGATTCTCTCCCATATAGAGGTAGTAGAAGTACGGAGCATTGCCGGTCAGTTCGACTTTATATGTAAATGAGCCTTCCGAATCTGTCCTGATTGTATCCACCGGAGTGAGGCGGTTGAAGTTGAGTTTCTGAAGAACCACGGAAGAATCAGGCGCAGAAGCGATTGTTGCGTTGATTACAGCTTTCGGAGTGCTGGAGCAGGAAGCCAGCATCAGTGCTATTGCGGCGAAAAAGAGTGTTTTTTTCATAGTCGCTTATGATAGGTGCTTATTTGAATTCTTTGGAAATTGCCTTTGCAAGCTCTTCGAAGCGCTCCGGCTTGAGTTTCAGCTTCTCCTTGCGGAAATCCATATCCCCTTCTGTCTGAAGCGGAATGAGATGGATATGGGTGTGCGGCACTTCCATCCCGAGTACCGCCACTCCAACTCTTTTGCAAGGAACAGCAGCCTTGATGGCTTTCGCCACCCTTGCGGCGAATTTCCACAGTCCTTCGTATGTCTCGGAATCAAGATCGAAGATATAATCGACCTCTTTCTTGGGGATTACGAGGGTATGGCCTTCCGCCACCGGATTGATGTCGAAGAATGCGTAATAGTTTTCGTCTTCCGCTATGCGGTATGATGGAATCTCGCCTGACGCTATGCGGGAAAATATTGATGCCATATTAAATGGAAATGTTGAGAATTTCGAATTTTACAAGACCTGAAGGAACCTGCACCTCAACGACATCACCCTTACGGTGCCCCATAAGTGCACGTCCGATAGGAGTGGTGGCTGCCAGTTTGCCCTCCTTGAAGTTTGCCTCGCTTTCGCCGACAAGAGTGTATTCCATTACTGCGCCATTGGCCAGATTCTTCATCTTGACCTTGTTGAGCATCTGTATCTGTTCGGTATTGATCTTTGACTCGTCCACAACTTTAGCATTGGCGATAACATCCTGCAATTTATTGATTTTAAGCTCCAAAAGGCCTTGAGCTTCTCTTGCGGCATCATACTCCGCATTTTCGGAAAGATCGCCCTTGTCACGGGCTTCGGCGATTGCCTTCGAAATAACCGGACGTTCTGCAATGAGAGCCGCAAGGTCTTCGCGCAGCTTGTCGAGGCCCTCCTGAGTCATATAATGAATTTCTGACATATTGAAAAAAAATTAAAAAGAAAAGAATCCCGCCTTCAGAGGGACCCTTTCTTGTGTAAATATTTTATAGTACAAATATAGACTTTTTTTGAATCATCGCAAAATAATTCTATCAACCTGTCCCATCGAAGAGGCTGCAAACTCCCTGTCGCTGAGCAGTTGCTTCTTCAATGCATCCAACGACTCGAACTTCATTTCATCCCTGAGCCGCGCCTCGAACTCTATCTTGACGTCAAGGCCGTATATATCCTCGTCAAAATCCAGAATGTGCACCTCTATTGTAAGGGCATTGCCCTCACCGATGGTAGGGCGCCTGCCTATGTTGCATATGCCCTTGTAAGTTTTTCCAAGAACTTCCACCCACACCGAATAGACGCCGTTTCGAGGAACCAGCTTGAGAGGTTCGTACAGCTGAAGGTTTGCTGTCGGAAATCCGATGGTCCGACCTATGCGGTTTCCGGCCACCACCACTCCGCAAAGGCCGTAGCGATATCCAAGCATCAGCCGGGCGTCTTTGATATTGCCTTCAGATAGCCTGTTGCGGATAAGGGTGGAACTCACGGCGCCGCTTTCCATATCGAATCTTTCAATCCGCACGGGTTCGACGCCGCACGAAGCAACAACTTCCATCATCTGCTCCAGATTGGCGAAAGAATCGTGGCCGAGACGATGGTCATATCCCAGAATCAGAGTCGAAACTCCAAACCGGTCTCGAAGATATCCGGACACGAACTCCCTTGCCGACATCAAACTGAATTCCCTGCTGAAAGGGATGACCTCAAAGCGGTCAACCCCGAGCGAAGCGCACAGGTCCTTCTTCTCTTGAAGAGTGGTGAGAAGCCTCAGCCGGTCGGCATCCTGCTGCAGAACGCTGCGAGGGTGGGGCCAGAAAGTGACTATCATACTTTCTTTGCCCTCCCTGCGGGCGTAGGAACACATCTGCTTTACCACCTCACGGTGCCCGAGATGGACACCGTCAAAAAATCCTGTTGCCGCTACAACCATTTCACCAACTCGAATTCCTGCCTGTGTGCAAAACCCTCGTTCTTGGCATACAGTCTGCCTGCAACTTCGTATGTACCTGCCATTTCAGGAATTATACGGGCCTCATATACAGCTACCCCATCCTTGCAATCCGCCAGAGAGAAGTCGAACTTCTCTACGATATGGTAACCGCCTTTTTTGTTGCGCTCTGCAAGAAGAAGTTCCACGCCGAGTTCGGAAGGATCGATATCGCCAATGAAAGCCTCCAGTCGCGCAGTGTATCCCCTGCCGAGAGTGAGTGGTTCCCTGACATTGTCCGGTCTTGTGAAAGACCTTATCTCAAGATTCTTCCATTCGCGGCGCATACGTCTTTTCCAGAACGCCATATTGCGCGCGAAGAGGAAGTCGTCTGCCTTGACCATTGCATTGCGCTTTGCCAAAGGTTCGTAGAACTGTCTGAGATAATCGCTCATCATACGGTTGGTGGTAAAGTTGCAGGCAACCTGCGCCACAGTGTTCTTTATGGTCTCCACCCATTTTACGGAGTACTCCTTTCCATCACTCCTGTCGTAGTAGGTCGGCGCTATCTCGTTCTCTATAATCGTATATATGGTAGCGGCGTCAAGGTCGTTCTGGAACGACTGGTCGTCGTAGGTGCGCTCCATCTTCAGAGCCCATCCGGCTCCCGGCTTGTAGCCCTCTACCCACCATCCGTCAAGCACGGAGAAGTGCATCACACCGTTCATGACAGCTTTTTCACCACTGGTACCGGAAGCCTCCTGAGGTCTTGTAGGATTGTTCATCCACACATCGACACCTTGAACCAGAAGCTTCGCTATTGTGATGTCGTAGTTCGGCACGAAAACTATTTTACCGATAAACTGAGGCATACGCGAAATCTCGATTATCCTCTTTATAAGGTCGCCTCCCGCCTTGTCTGCAGGATGAGCCTTTCCGGCAAAGAGGAACTGCACAGGCCTTTGGGGATTGTTCACTATCTCATTGAGTCTGTCCAGATTGCTGAAGAGCAGAGTGGCTCTCTTGTAAGTTGCGAAACGGCGGGCGAAGCCTATGGTAAGGATGTCATCTCTGAGAGTCTTGCGTATCTTGACGATTTCCCGCGGAGAATAATGTGCAGTCGCAGAGGTATCTGACATACACTCTTTTACAGCCTCAATAAGACGATGGCGCAGAATCTTACGCGTATTCCAAATCCTTTCGTCGGCCACCTTGTATATGCCTTCGAAACAGCTCTTGTCGTAGTGATGGGTGGCGAACTCCTCACCAAATACTTCTGAATGTATCTGTTTCCACTCCGGAGCTGTCCATGTAGGATAATGAACGCCATTAGTGACATAGCTGACGTGCAGTTCTTCCGGTAGGTAGCCCGGCCACATCGGTGCGAATATGTCGCGGCTCACGCATCCGTGGAGCCAGCTCACTCCATTGACTTCCTGAGACAGGTTTGCCGCAAGGAAACTCATGGAGAATTTTTCACCGGGATTGTCAGGATTGAGCTTTCCGAGTCGCATAAAGCTTCTCCAGTCGGTCTTGAGTCTTCCAGGATAGTGCGACATATAGACACGGAGCAGATCTTCACTGAAAGCATCGTGTCCTGCGGGAACAGGGGTATGCGTCGTGAAGAGCGATGACGAACGGACCACCTCAAGGGACTCTCCGAAAGAGAGATTCTTATCCTGGATATACTCCCTCATTCTCTCCAGACCGCAGAACGCAGCGTGTCCTTCATTGCAGTGATAGACGTCCGGTTCAATGCCGAGGGCGCGCAGGGCGCGGATGCCTCCGATGCCCAGAAGCATCTCCTGCTTGAGACGGTTTTCCCAGTCACCGCCGTAAAGCTGATGTGTCACCTGACGGTCTTCAGGAAGATTGTCTTCGAAATCGGTATCGAGAAGATAGAGGTCCGTACGGCCCACAGCCACTTTCCATATACGTGCGTTAAGATTTCGGCCCGGAAGAGCCACGCTGATGGTCAACCAGTTGCCGTTTGCATCACGCACCTGTTGAGCCGGAATTTTCGTGAAGTCCTGAGGCTCGTATGTCGATATCTGATCTCCGTATGCCGAGAGTTTCTGAGTGAAATAGCCATATCTGTAAAGGAGTCCTATCGCCGTCATGTTCACCTTCATGTCGGAAGCTTCCTTAAGATAGTCTCCGGCCAGAATGCCCAGGCCGCCGGAATATATCTTCAAAGAGGTATCGATGCCGTATTCCATACACAGATAAGCCACCTTCGCGCCTTCACGGGAATCCTTTCCGGCCATATATTCGGAGAATTCCGAATATACCGCATCCATTCTTGCCAGAAAATCATTGTCCTGCTCAAGTTTCCTGTAGAGTTTGAGAGGAATCTTGTCGAGAAGAAGCAGCGGGTTGCCGTTGGCTTTCTTCCATAGGTCCCCGTCGATACTGCGGAAAAGGTCTATTGCGCTCTGATTCCAGCACCACCACAGATTGCCTGCAAGTTCATCGAGATGGGAAAGCCGCTCCGGGAGTTCCCTTCCGATGAAGACGCTTGTCCAGGAAGGGCGGCTGTTCTCGACCGGAGTGAAGGTGTGAGGCTGTACTTCGTCCGGTGAAGACACGTGGGACAGTTTCGCTATGCTGACGGCTTCCAAAGCCTTGGCAAACGCCTCTTTATAGTAGCGTATATTATTCTCCCACAATGCAATCGAAGAGACGTCCCTTGCATTGGCGCGATATTCTTCCTCTTCTTCCGCGTTGAGTGAAGAAAGTTCAATTATCCTCTCCTTAACGCCTGAAACCACTTCATCGTAATTCGAATCGCTGCGTCGGACTATCTTTATGCCCGGATGCTCCTTTCCGTAGTGATCCTCCACCCACACGCCGAAACCTGCAAGGGAAGTGGTGGCTGTCGGGACCCCGAACGCAAGAGACTCAAGCGGTGTATAGCCCCAAGGCTCATAGTATGACGGGAACAGTGTGAGATCCATACCCGGCAGCAATTCGTAATACTTCATATTGAAGACCCCGTCGTTGCCGTTGAGATAGGTAGGGAAGAACAGCACTTTGACCTTGTCCTCCCGTCCGTTGCAAAGACCGCACCTCTTGAAGTGGCCGGCCACTGCATCATTGTCGTTCATAAGATAGTGGCTGATCTGGCCGGAATAGCCGTTTTCCACGCCGGATAGTTTCTCCAGAAGAGCCTTGTCCGGTCCGTTGTTGCCCGCAGGCACCATTATGAAGGCCACGATCCGGCGTCCGTCATACCCCTCATTCCTTATGGAAGCAAGAGCGTCTATAAAGACGTTGATTCCTTTGTTGCAATATTCATATCTGCCGCTGATACCTACCAGAAGCGCATCCTCTTCCACTTTGCTTCCTGTCATTGCAGAAGCCACTTCGAGGAGCTTTTTGCGAGCGGATCGGCATACCGATGCATACTGTTCCGGTGTGGGGGTGAAACTGTTCTCGAAACCGTTCGGAGTGACCACGTCCACTTCCCTTCCCAGAAACTGGCGGCACTCCCTGGCTGTGATGTCACTGACGGTGGTAAAGACATCGGATGCTTTTGCGGAGGCCTTTTCAAGTGAATGGCGCGAGGTTACACCGAACTCACGGGCGAGAGAGTCTCCGTTGAAGCTCTCGAGCGAGTCGTACAGAGGCATATTCTTGCCGGCTATGCAACGTCCTATAACAGTGGCGTGCGTAGTGAAAATGGTGCCTAACGGAAGTTTCCGGCTTTTCAGATACAAAAGACCGGCTCCGGTCATCCATTCGTGGAACTGCGCCACGACCGTCCGGGCGGGAGTGACGTTGAAACGCACGAAACTTTCTATTGTCTTGCCGGCAGCATATCCGAAAAGAGCCGATTCGATATAATCCCAGTTGCCGTTGAGGGAATCCACTCCGAATTCCATCCACAGACTTGTAAGAATTTCATCCTTTTTGGCGATGAATGTGGTGAAATCCACCAGAATCGCAATCGGATTGCCCTCGACGTTCCATCGGCCGACCCTTATGCGAAGTCCCTCTTCCGCGGCCTGCTTGCGCCAAGACCTGAAAAGAGAGGTATCTTCCGTGAACTCAGGATTCCTTTCGGTATTTCTCCAGACATCCGGCCCAATATGTATATGATTGTTTTTTAATTCTTTTCCGAGATAAAGCGCTTTGGTGGCAAGAACCGTGTGGATGCCACCCACCTTGTTGCAGACTTCCCAACTCGTTTCAAAAAGATAGTCAGGCCTTTCAACTCTACTTTCCATTATTTTCCTTGATTTTTTCCTTTACCCTGATTTCAAAATCTGAGAGTACGTTCATATAATTGATAAATGCCTCATACGGAGTGTCATACGGATTGAAATAACTATGTACGCTTCCGTCCGAGAAAAATTTGGTGCTCATATAGTAGAAATGGTCGCTCTCCTGCAGTTTCCTGTAAACGGAAGTCAGTTTTGCGTCCTTCGCCCTGGCGACATCCTTTTCAAGTGCACAGGCCTTGCTGAAAGCCTCACTCTGAAGTTCGTTTCCGAGCCATGCGCTGGTGTCGCGCTCTTCGTCAGACCAAGATATTGGGAAACCCACGTGGAGCGGCGCCACAGGCTGACACTCTCTGACAACCTCACCGGGTGTGCGGAAGCGGATGCCACGGGCCATCGCTTCGGCAGGCAGAGCCGTCAGGAAATCGAATATTCCGGATTCG
This sequence comes from Candidatus Cacconaster caballi, assembly GCA_018065695.1. GTDB lineage: Bacteria > Bacteroidota > Bacteroidia > Bacteroidales > UBA932 > Cacconaster > Cacconaster caballi. The sequence goes on from JAGHST010000043.1 coordinate 38,752, forward strand.
GCCTTCTGATGCTCGCCGAAAGTTTCATAATCCATAAACAGGTTGACTACGTCGTCGCTTCTGAGGGCGTCCTCCAGCCATCCAGCATAGATATCTGCGGTAAGAGGCCAGGAGGCCCATCCTTTGTCAGAAAAGCGGAAGGCTATGTCATCGCTGAGGCTGAAATTCCTGAGCAGGAGTTTCAAGCGCGGATTGATGGCGTTCGTATAGATGAAATTTGGACTTTTCCAACCGAGAATATGCTTTGCCCCCTCAGTAAGCATTGCGCTGAAGCCCATGGAAGCCACTGTCTCCCCTATAGCATCACTGTAGATTAGTTCTGTGTTGCGGAAAGTCACGGGCTTTACTCCGAATAGTTTGTGGACCATTGCCGAATGCTCCTTCACCTGCTTCTTGAATTCCTTTTCCGAAAAGAGGGATGCAAGGGAATGGGAGCAGGTCTCGGCGAGAAACTCCACGCAGCCGGTAGCGGCGAGAGCCCTGAAACTGTCTATTACCTCGGGAGCATAAAGAGCAAACTGCTCCATTGCGGTGCCTGAAATCGAGAAGGCGACTTTGAATGCGCCGCCGTTGCGCCTGATAAGTTCAAGAAGTATATTGTTGGCTCTCAGATAACACCTGTCGGCTATCCTGCGCATAATCGTGCGGTTGGCGAAATCGTCGAAATAGTGCGTTTCATTCCCGATATCGAAAAACCGGAACTGCCGCAGCCTGTCGGGCTGATGCACTTGAAAATACAGACATACGTTCTTTCCCATATCTATTGATTTTTATTTTCCACTTACAGCCGATTCATAAACGGCCTTGACTTTTGCGGCTGCGTTGTCCCACTTGAGACTGTCAACCTCCTGACGTCCCTTCTCTATCGCCACCTTGCTCAGAGCCGGATACTGAAGAAGCGCGTACATTGCGTCGGCAAGAGCGTCTATATCCCAGAAATCCACCTTGATGGCATATTTGAGCACTTCGGCGACTCCGGACTGCTTTGAAATGATTGCCGGTACATCGGATTTCATAGCCTCCAGAGGCGAGATTCCGAACGGCTCGGAAACGGAAGGCATCACATATACATCCGAAAGCGCAAACATCTTCTGCACGTCATCTCCTTTGAGAAATCCCGTAAAGTGGAACTTGTCGGAGATGCCCCTGCGTGCCACCTGACGGATGCACCGGTTCATCATATCACCGCTGCCGGCCATTACGAACCTTACTCCTTCAGGGCACATTTTCAGCACTTTGGCGGCCGCTTCTATGAAATATTCAGGCCCTTTCTGGAAGGTTATGCGGCCAAGAAACGTAATGACTTTCTCCGGCACGTTGCGGACGGCGTCCACGGCGCTCCTGCCCGAAAAATCCACAGCATTATGCACGGTGACGACCTTTGCCGGGTCTATGCCGTATTTGTTGACCACTATGTTTCTGGTGAGGTTACTCACGGTGATGACCTTGTCGGCCTCATCCATTCCCATCTTTTCGAGACGGTACACTTCAGGATTGACGTTAGAGCCTCTGTCGAACTCCGTGGCGTGTACGTGTATGACAAGCGGCTTGCCGCTGACCCGCTTTGCAGCGATTCCGGCCATATATGTCAGCCAGTCGTGGGCATGTATCACATCAAAACCTCCGTCCGCAGCTATGGCACCGGCAACCATCGCATAGCGTGACACCTCCTCCATCAGGTTCGCTCCGTATTTGCCCGAGAATTTGTACTTCTGCCGGAAATACATCCTGAACTCCTCTTTCTGATACTGCCGTTCGGTCTCCACCAGTTCGGTGAAATTTTCGGGGTCTATATAGGGATGGATATTGGAGCCTACCCTGAGGAACTGGACTTTGCCGAGAAACTCGTCTACATCGAGGCGTAAATCATAGACGGCCACGTCGCTGGCATTGATGATCCGCACGCTGCTCTGATCTTCATCACCGCTTGCGGAAGGCATCACAAAAAGCACTTCCACTCCGTTGTGGGCCAAACCTTTTGTCATACCGTAACAAGCCGTACCGAGTCCGCCGGCAATGTGTGGCGGGAACTCCCATCCGAACATCAGCACTTTCATAGTTCCTCCTCCCCGTATTTTCCGATAAGATATTTGACTCTCAGGATTTCCGCCACACTGACCGCAGAGGTTATAGCACCGTGCGGTATGTATGGAGGGTCTCCATCGTATATTTCAGCTACGGAGCCCAGACCGTGAACATTCATATCTTCCTGGAAGCCGTCGGTCAGCTCGCGTGCCTCACGGCTGAAAGCCGGTCCGTACAGGCGGAACGATGCGTCTGCGTAGGCGCCCAGAAGCCACGGCCTGTTGCATCCGTTATGGGTAGCGGTATCACGTTGTATCTGATTCCCCTCGTATCTGGACTTGTAGCGGGGATTTTTCGGAGACAGGGTGCGGATGCCGCGTGTCGTGCAAAGTTCTCGTCTTACGGCGCGAAGCACTTCGTGGCGGTATGTCTCGGGAATCGGACTGTAGTCCAGCGAGCATGCGTACAGTTGGTTCGGACGGGTAAAGACGTTCTGTCCGCTTTCATCCACGTAATCTGCCAGATGGTGTCTTGCCTCAACCCAGAAAATATCCAGAAAACATTTCTCGACCGCCTTGCTTATTTCACGACATCTTTCTGCAAACGTCTTCTCTTTTCCGAATGCTGCCTCCATCTCTGCGACAAAGCATAAAGCATTGTACCAAAGACTGTTGGTCTCCACCTGCCAACCTCTGCGTTCTGTAACGGGCTTGCCGTCGACATAGGCATTCATCCAACTGAGGGCCACTCCGTCCTTTTCAGCCCAGAGGAGTCCGTTTTCACAGAGCCTGACTTCGGGACGGCCATCTATATAACTGGCTACCACCCGTTTGAGGACTTTTCCATATTTCTTCCAGACTTCCCGTGCGTTTCCTGTAAACCGTGCAAGATGCTGCAGAAGTTCGGCAAGGCGCAGCGGAGCTTCCACCTGATTGCTTGTCTCATACAACGCAACTGCCTGATCTTTCAGCAGATCATCGAGAATCCTGCAGAAAAGGCCCTTATCCGCATTGTTGTAAATCGTCAGGCCCGGAAGTGCTATGCAGGTCTCCCTGAGACCGCCTATTTCGTGCCAGGAAAAGCCCGTGCACACGCAGATGCTGCCGTTTTCGTTGTAAGATATGAGCTGGCCCGCCGCTGCTCGGAGGCAGTCTTCATAACCGCGGCGAGGTTCGATTGCAGCCATCTGACGGGAAAACTGACTTTTGAGCAAAGCCGGCTCGGCAGATGACGTGGAGACCGACATCACGATGCTCTCCCCTTTCCGTATCGGTATATCGAAAAATCCGGGGACCATAAGATCCTCGCAGCAGTCGAATCCCCGCCTGTACTCTTCGGTATAGACGACATTGCGGTACCAGTCGGGACAATGGACATATTCGTTCTCCTTGGAGAACTGTATGTACAGCTTCGGAAAACCCCTGTATAGGCAGTAGGCGGCGCCGCAAGGTACAGAATCGAAGCGGGTGTCCGCCTCAACGTTGGCCTTGGTAAGCGAATGTATGCTGCGGAACGGAAGAAACGGCTTGAGGCGGAGCACCGTGTGAGTGCTGGAATCTTCAAGCATCGTATATCTCACCAGAAGCTGCTCCTTTTTCCGGGCAAAGAAAAGTTCCTTGCGGAGCATCATTCCACCCACCCTGTAAGTGACGGCAGGAACCGGGTCCATTTCGAAATTCACGATATACTTATGGCCGCGCGGCTCATAAATATCCCCATAGCAATGGATTCCCAGATTAAAAGGCTTGTCGTGCTGAAGCAGTGTCTCATCCACTGATGAAAGCAGGATATGACGGTGCCCTCCGAATGCTGCTATCGGCACGGCGAACAGGCCGTGATACTTGCGGGTGTTGCACCCCACAATGGTAGTGTTGAGATAGCCGCCGGCTCTGTTTGTGGAGATTACCTCACGCTTGAGCGAATACTCCAGATTGACCAGTTCGGCTTTGTTGAAGTTAAGATATGCCATTTTCTATCCTCCTGAGAACCTGCACCGTTCTTGCCGGCAAATATAGGTATAAATTATGAATTTTTCCCGGTTCATTCCTTTCGAATCCGTCAAATCTCCCCTCGTCGCTGTCCAGAATCACCTCCCAGTCTCCTTCCCCGCCGCCGAACTCCAATTGTTCGAAAGAGCGGTCCGGATTGAAATTGAAAGCGAAAATCAGTCCGGCTCTTCTGACAACAAGCACTTTTCTCTCTTCGTCGCATACCAGACATTCCGGTTTGTCGGAGAGCACTGAATACTCCTTCAGAAGTTCTATCATGGCGCGGTCAAACTCCCTGAGAGAACAGTATCTCAGAGACGGATTGTCAGCAAGAGACCACTGCCTGCGTGCATAGAAATATGACCAGCCGTTGCCTTCACGCGGAAAATCTATCCATTCCGGATGGCCGAATTCGTTGCCCATGAAATTCAGATAACCGTCCCCTGCCGCAACAGCCGTAAGCAGTCTTATCATTTTATGAAGGGCCACTCCGCGATCCACCGCAAGGCTCTGCGAGCCCTTGTTCATCGAGGTGTACATCTCCTTATCGACTAGACGGAATATCAGGGTTTTGTCCCCCACCAGCGCCTGATCGTGGCACTCCGCGTAGCTGACTGTCCTTTCATCGGCGCGCTTGTTGGAAAGCTGATACCATATCTCCCCCATGCTCCATTCGCTGTCTTTCAACTCCTTGATCCACTTTATCCAGTGATCTGCCACTCCCATGCTTAGCCTGTAGTCGAAACCGATGCCGCCCACGGAAAGAGGAGCGGCCAGAGCGGGCATTCCCGATACGTCTTCGGCTATTGTGAAGGCACGTGGATTGAGTTCCTTGACAAGTATATTCGCCAGTCCCAGATAGACAATCGCATCTTCGTCCTGTCCGCCGTCGAAATAGCAGTCGTAGTTTGTAAAATCCCTTTCAAGGCCGTGGTCGAGATAGAGCATACTCGTCACGCCGTCGAATCTGAAGCCGTCCAGATGATATTCCTCCAACCAGAACTTTATGTTGGAGAGCAGAAAGAAAAGGGTTTCCCTCTTTCCGTAGTCGAAACATCTTGAGCCCCAGGCAGGATGACGCCCCCTTTCGCCGGCGTGGAAGTAGGTGGTAAGCGAACCGTCCAGACGGCTGAGGCCTTCCGCCTCATTGCTGACGCTGTGGGAGTGAACAAGGTCCATCACCACCGCGATTCCAAGCGAGTGGGCTTCATCCACGAGAGCGCGGAATTCATCGGGAGTGCCGAAGCGGCTGCTCAGGGCGAAGAAATTGGACACCTGATAGCCGAAACTGCCATAGTAGGGATGCTCCTGAAGAGCCATTATCTGCAGAGTGTTGTATCCCAGATAAGCCACTCTCGGAAGAACATTCTTCCTGAAATCAGTGAACGAGGCGACTCCGCACTCCTCCCCGCTCATTCCGATATGAACCTCATATATGAGAGGTTCCCTAATTTCAGGCCCATCCGGACATTTCCACGCATAAGGGGCGGAAGGCATTCTTATCTGGGCCGAGAACACTTTGGTCTCCGGATCCTGCACACATCTGGTGGCATATGCAGGCAGACGCTCTCCTCCTCCGCCGGGCCACTCCACAAACCATTTGAAAAGATCTCCGTCGCATATCGGAGCCACATCTGCCGAAAGTTCCCAATTGCCTCCTCCGATGGGGTGCATGGCCCAGGCAGGCGAACGATGCCAGCCGTTGAAATCTCCTATCACGTAGATAGCGGATGCGTTGGGTGCCCATTCACGGAACACGAACCTGTCCCCCTCCCGATGCGGAGAATAGTAAAGATGTCCATTGACGGCATCTTTCAACGATCCTTCCTCACCTGCAATCTGTCGGCAGGTCTCTCTTATGGCACGGCTGCGCCGCTCCACAATTCCGCTGTAAGGCTCAAGCCAGGGGTCCGATTCGTAGATTTTCATAGCATCTTGTCCAGTTCTTCCTTCGTGCCGGCAATGCAGGCCTTGCAGTAGCGCACCAGTTCCATCGCCTTCTTGACCTGTCCGCCTATCGCACTGAGATCAGCTTCGGGGTCTTCAATCTTTCCGACAAGCTCCTCCAATTTGGCCAGAGCCTCTTCGTATGACAATTTTTCTTCCATATATCAATCTATTACCGCGTCGACAGTGCCGTCTGAGAGCATTATCTTCACTTTGTCGCCTTTTTTCAAATCAGAGGTGAGAAATGTCCGGCGTCCATCCTTCAACACTATGGCAAAGCCTTTCTCCAGCATACCTGAAGGTGAAGCGGCCTTTATTCTCATCTCGAGTTTCTCAATACGATGGAGAGCTTCCGACGCCTTGCCCGCAAGAGCGTTGGAAATGCGCATCCTGATAAGGTCCACTTTCGACTCCATAGCGCCGAGACGCGAGCCCACCGCCAGCTGCAGCCGTCTGGCGAGATCTTCAACCGTAGCGTCGGCCTCCGAAAATATATCCAATATGAAATCAGCCAGAGCTGTCGGTGTCTTGACTGAAGTATGGGCCACCATATCCACCACGTGGAAATCGTGGTCGTGGCCGATAGCGGTCATAACGGGCAAAGGGAAACAGGCCACGTTGACAGCCAGGTCATAATCGTCGTAGCAGGAAAGATCCAGTGCGCCTCCACCCCCTCGGAGTATCAGCAGGGCGTCGTAGCTTTTGCCCGAAGATACAACGGCATCCATCGCGGAGATTATGGATGCAGAACATTCGGCACCCTGCATCCGCGCAGGATACAAATCGGTTTCGAACTCATAGCCGAATGAATTCTCGTGCAGGTGCACGAGGAAATCCCGCCAGCCGGCCGCCGTCTCGCTCGAAACGACAGCGAAGCGACGCGGCAGCGCAGCCGTATGCAAGGACGAGTTCATTTCGAACATACCTTCCTGCTGCAGCCGCAGAATGGTCTTCTGACGCTGAGCCTCCAGCCCGCCAAGCGTATATGACGGATCTATGTCGGTAATGATCAGGGAGAACCCGTAGATTTCGGAAAATCTTACCTGTACCTTCACGAGTACATTCATTCCGACTCCGAGCCGGGCACCTGCGGAGGATTCGAAATACGGTTCGATCACTCTGGCGGAAGATGCCCAGATTACAGCCTGCGCTCTGGCGACCACGTCGGAACTGTCGGAGTCCTTTTCGACAAGAGTCAGATAGACGTGACGGTTGCGCTTGAGTTCGCTTATTTCCGCCCTGACCCACAGCTCTTCGGGAAAGTTCTCGGAAATGGCCTCACAAACGGACTCCTGCAGCTCCAAAAGGCTTATGTTTCCTTTTTCCTCCATTGAGACAAATTTAAGAAATTTTTCGCTTCTTTCCATACAATTTCTTACTTTTGCAGAGTAAATCCTTTAAGCTATGGTCATCAGGCAGGCAGAGTTTGCAGGAAGCAGCCGGAACGTCAATCAGAGACCCAAGGCACGTCTCCCGGAGTTCGCCTTCATCGGCAGGAGCAATGTGGGCAAATCTTCGCTCATCAATATGCTCTGCTCGAAAAAAGACCTGGCCCATACCTCCGCAACCCCGGGCAAGACACAGCTTGTAAACCATTTCCTGATAAACGGCAGCTGGTATCTTGTGGACCTTCCGGGATACGGATATGCAAGGATGAGCAAGACAGGCAGGGCCAATCTCGAAAAAATCATAGGCAACTATCTCCATCTCTCAAACGAGATGGTGCTTCTTTTCGTACTGCTCGACAGCCGCCACGACATCCAGAAGATAGACCTTGACTTTATGATTTCGCTCGGAGAAAGCGGCATCCCTTTCTCAATAATCTACACCAAGTGCGACAAATCAGGCACAAACATCCTCGCCTCGCAGATAGCTGAAAACGAAAAGGCGCTCCTCGAATATTGGGAGGAACTGCCCCCCGTCTTCCAAAGTTCATCCCGCGACGGCAGAGGACGCGAAGAGATTCTTTCCTACATAGACAATATCTTAAAAACACTAGAATAATGGAACAGTTTGAACACAAATTCAAAATTTTCTCCTGCAGAGGCTCGAAGTACTTTGCTGAAAAGGTAGCAAAGGCACTTGGCACGGAACTCGGCAAATCCGAAGTGACGGCTTTCGCGGACGGTGAATTCCAGCCGGCCTTCAACGAAAGCGTCCGCGGTGCAACGGTATTCATCGTTCAGAGCACTTTCGGTCCTACCGACAATCTGATGGAACTTCTCCTTATGATTGATGCGGCAAAGAGGGCTTCCGCCTACAAAGTCATTGCGGTGATGCCATATTTCGGCTGGGCCCGCCAGGACAGGAAAGACCGTCCGCGCGTCTCAATAGGAGCAAAACTCGTGGCAAACCTGCTCCATGCCGCAGGATGCGACCGCGTGATGACCGCAGACCTCCACGCAGACCAGATTCAGGGTTTCTTCGATTCTCCTGTAGATCACATATATGCAAGCGCAGTATTCCTTCCGTACATCAAAGACCTTCACATCGAGAATCTCTCCATTGCATCTCCTGATATGGGCGGAGCAAAGAGAGCCAACGCATACTCCCGCATTCTCGGTGTCCCTATGATCATCTGCCACAAAGAGCGCCTGAAGGCCAACGTGGTCGAGAATATGACCGCCATAGGAGAGGTTGAAGGCAGGAACATCATCATAGTCGACGATATGGTCGACACCGCCGGCACCATCACCAAATGCGCCAATATGCTTATGAAGAAAGGGGCTCTCAGCGTCCGCGCAATCTGCACACACCCGGTACTTTCCGGCAACGCATACGACCGCATCGCTCAGTCTGCCATCAAGGAATTCATCGTAACCGACACAATTCCTCTGAAGGAGGACAAGGATTCTTCGAAATTCACTGTCCTTTCAATGGCCGGCATCTTCGCCGACGTCATCGAAAAGGTCTATCACTTCAAGCCTATCAGCGATACATTCGTTTTCTGATGATACTCGAAGAAAACATACCTGTCGAACAGGCCTACGGGACCATTGTCAGCAAGATGCGCAATTATTTCGCATCCTGTGGCAAGTCCCGGGCCGTGCTCGGGCTTTCAGGCGGCATCGATTCGGCCCTTGTGGCCGCCATCGCACGGGACGCCCTAGGCGCTTCGAATGTCCACGGAGTGCTTATGCCCTCGCAATTCTCTTCCCTGCATTCCATCTCCGACTCCGTTGACCTTGCAGACAATCTCTGTATCGGATATGATGTCATCCCCATAGAGAAAATCTACAAACGGATGATGATCGAGATGCGCGACTGGTTCGAGTCGGGCCATTGGACAGTGGCGCAGGAAAACCTTCAGGCCCGAATCCGCGGTGCCATCCTGATGACATATTCCAACCGCAATGACGCTCTCCTGCTCAACACCTCCAATAAGAGCGAGCTGTTTGCAGGCTACGGTACCCTCTATGGGGATATGTGCGGTGCAATGATGGTAATTGCGGATCTCTACAAGGTCCAGGTCTATGAGATGGCCCGATACATCAACCGAGGCAGGACGGTTATCCCCACTTCGATAATCGACAAAGCCCCGTCGGCGGAACTCCGGCCGGACCAGAAAGACACCGATTCCCTTCCGCCTTACGAAGAATTGGACCCTATTCTCCACGCTCTTCACGAAGAAGACCTTGCTGCCGACGAAGTCATCGCCCGCGGTGCGGACCGTACATTGGTGGAGCGCATTCTCAAGTTGAAAAAGAGTTCATCATTCAAGGTTATGCAGATCCCTCCAGTCATCACTGTCGGCAAAAAGCCGATAGCGCCTGATTTCAAATGCATCTGATATGAAAGTGTTCCTCCTGGCCGTTGTCCTGCTCGCAATAGGAGTAGCGGGAATGGCTGTCACCATTCTCGTGAAAAAAGACGGCAAATTCCCTGACGGAGAGATTTCCCACAACCGGGAGCTCCGCAAGAAAGGAATCATCTGTGCAAAGGAGGAAGAGATCAGAATGTGGAAAAAGCGCCGGGCAGACAAGCCCAAAGATTGTCCTGAAGGCGGCTGCGAAGGCTGTTCATTCTCCAGATAGGACATACGGCACAATTGTATCCGGCAAATCACTCCCAATCAGGGCGCCGTTGCATAAATATTGCTTTTTCATTGCCTGTTGTGCCCAACCTATAACGGCATCTATCGTTTCTGTGGCTATTCCTTGCTTCTGAGCGAGTGCCTTGACCATCAGTAAGCCGAAGGGGATATCTTCCGTAAAATAACGGCTGCTGTAATCCGGGATGAATTTATTGTCATCAATCCGGATCATCGGAGCCTTAAGTCCCTTGAACGCGGAAATGGAGCGAATCTTCTCCGTCAGCGAAACCGCGTCACTGCTGTCGTAATATTCCAGAAGAGAAGGAATATCCTCTTCTCTCACCCCGAATGACGAGGCGACGTTCCTGAATTCGCGGTCACAACTGATAAGAATTTCAGAGCTTCCGACATCCCACTCCTCATAGAAGAGAATCTCCGAATCGTATATTTCCTGTCCGTTTCCAAACATCCCGTACAGACGGGAAGGATGAAGGATGGGGTTGCTGTTGGAAAGCGTCACTTTCATATAATTGTCCAGGAGGGTTACGGGGACGTCAAACATGGCGGACAGCATTGACGCCAGAAGGTCCGGCTCGGAAATACGGGAAACGGCGGCTGACAGTGACGTCTTATAGCCAAGAAGTCTTGCGCGTGAGCCATATTCGTCCGTTCTGGCAATAAACGGCACTCTCTGCAGGCCGAACAATCCGACATCATCCCCCAAGAGTTTGTGTGCAATGAAGAAAAATCCGGTACTGGACACTATCGAGCCGACATACATATTCCCGGTAATATACGCTCCGATTTCTTTCAACTCATCGGCAATCGCAAATCCCGGCACACAAAGAAGGACAATATCCGCTCCCTCCAAAGCAGTTCGCGCATCGGAAGTAATCAGAGAAAACCTGCCGGAAAAGATGTTCCCCGCCAAGTCCTCTACAATCAGAGGACTTCCGGCCACGCACCATTTTTCAGGCCTACGGGTGAGCAGGCGGACAGAGTATCCGCTTTTGGCTGCGAGATATCCTCCGGCCACGTGTGCCAGATTTCCTCCACCACATATACAGATTTCCGTTTTCTTCATTGCGGCCGCCTCGACATTTGTGCGAACTTTCATCCTACAAATTTACAGAAATTAGAGCGATTTTACGTAATTTTGTGAAACTTCTGAAGAATATCATGAAATATGCACCTACCCTACTGATTCTCGTCGCACTCCTTACCGGTTGCGGCGTCACGTCGAACACCACTGTCACTGCCGCAAATGGGGGCGATGGCAAAATCACCGTAAAATGTCCTGAAGCGCGGCTGTACCTGCCTGATTACCCTTCGCCGAGCGACAGGGAAGCCTTTTTCAACGATTCCCTGCTCTACAGAAAGTCTTATGCCCTCAGGGATTCCGAACGGGGAATACAGGCCATAAACGATGCAAGAACCGACATCAGCTATTATCTCCAGCGTTTTGGTGCGGCTATGGGGGTCAACCTCAGCAAGAGCGGTACGCCTGCCATTGCTAAGTATCTGAAAACTGCATACAATTTCGCCAGAGACGGTATCAGTACGGCAAAGAAGTCATTTTCACGCCAAAGGCCGTACAGTTATTTCCAGGAAGGTTCAGCTGTCCCGGAGGATGAAGGGCCTGTCGTAGCGTTTTTGTCATACCCTTCCGGGCATACGGTAAGGGCTTGGACAATAGCTCTGGCGCTTGTGGCTATAGATGACGTCAGTTGCAACGAGGTCATAAAAGTCGCGTTGGAAATAGGTGAAAGCAGGATAATTGCCGGATTCCATTACGCCAGCGACGTTGAGGCGGCAAGGATGTCGGCATCCGTAAGTTTTGCAAAAATCATCTCGGATCCTGAATTTGCGGAACTTATGCGCCGTGCCCGCAGCGAGCTCGATTCTCTCCGAGCAAGTGCTGTGAAGTCAGAATAAATCGAGTTTTTAAAGACAGAAAATCTTCTCCCATCCGTCCATACACTTGAGATTTCATCCGTCTGTACAACTGTAACTAGTACCTATGTTTGAAATCCAAATAAATGAGAGGACGGGGCCTCCTTTTTACCTTTATTCAACTTTCAGATTTTATATACTCAATAATTTTGATTAACTTTGAAAGTTGTAAACATTCATTGAAAATGAAAACATTCCGACTGATTTTTCCGGCTGCCTTCATGCTGGCCACTGTTTCCTGTGTCAATGTCCCTCAGGAGCAGCACACTTCATTTGAGACAATCACCCTTGCTCCCAAGAACGTTACCATTCCCAACCGTTGGAGCACGTCGATAGCGGGACGTAAGGATGTGACCATCATCCCACAGACAGAGGGACAGCTCACCAGAGTCTGCGTCGTCGAAGGCGAACGCGTCAAGAAAGGGCAGGTGCTTTTCGAGATAGACAGCCGTCAGTCAAAAATCGACCTTTCAACGGCAAAATCCGACCTTCTTGCCGCAGAGGCTCAGATGAACAGCGCTGAACTTGAATACAACAGCAACCAGAATCTGTATGCCAAGAGCATCATCAGCGAATATATGCTCAAGAAGTCGCATAATGACTTGCTGCTGGCCCAGGCCGCTGTTGCACAGGCCAGATCTGCCGTATCGTCAGCCGAACTGAGACTGAGTTACTGCACAATCAAGTCTCCGGTTGACGGAATAATCGGGAGTCTTCCCTATAATCCCGGAGATCTGGTTTCAACGGTCACGCCACTCACCACCGTTGCCGGAAGCTCTGAAATGTCCGCAAAATTCTCTTTGACAGAAACGCAGATTGAGGAACTCACAAAAGAATACGGCCCCATCGAGAATGTGATTTCACTCCTTCCGCCCGTCACCCTCATTCTCAAGGATGGTACGGAGTACGCTCACAAAGGAAAGGTCAATTCCGTATCCGGCGTTGTCGACAACGCCACGGGTTCCGTGACCTGCACGGCGATATTTCCCAACCCCGACGGTTTTCTCTATTCGGGAATCCAAGGCAATGTATCAATGGATTTCGACTACGAGAATGTCATAGTGATTCCTCTTACAGCAATTGTCAGACTTCAGGACAAGTCCTTGGTTTACAGGGTTAAGGACAACTGCGCAGAAAGTGTCATAATTGAAATTGAAGACCTCGGAAACGGCAAGGATGCCATCGTTATCGGAGGGATTGAAGCAGGAGAGGTCATCGTAGCGAAAGGAGCCGGGAACGTCTATGAAGGACAGCAGGTGATTTTCCCGGAAGAATCATCAGAGAAGGAGTAGCAATATGGCAAAAGGCAATATTTTCGTAAAACGCAAAGTGATGGCGTGCGCCATAGCGATAGTCATCGCTTTGATCGGTTTCATATCCCTGGACACGCTGCCTGTAGAGCAGTACCCGGACATCGCTCCCCCGACAATCATGGTTGTGACCGAATATCCCGGTGCGGATGCCGCCACCGTGATGAAATCGGTCATAATGCCATTGGAAGAGGCTATAAACGGTGTACAGAACATGTACTATATCTCAAGTGAAGCCGCATCCAACGGACAGGCGACGATAAACGTCTTCTTCAAACAGGGCACTGACCCGGATATGGCGGCAGTAAACGTACAGAACAGCGTTTCCAAAGCGATGGGACTGCTGCCTGCGGAGGTTACGAAGATCGGTGTCACCGTTGAGAAAAGACAGAACAGTATGCTCCAGATGTCCGCTCTGGTCAGCAGGGACGGCAAATTCGACAATGAGTTCATAAACAATTATCTTGACATCAATGTCAAGCCCAGGCTCCAGCGAATTCAGGGCATTGGTTCCGTACAGTTGCTGGGTAACACCTATTCCCTGAGAATATGGATGAAGCCTGACGTCATGGCACAATACAAACTTGTGCCTGATGACATCTTCGCCGCCATCGGTTCACAGAACCTCGTCGCAGCGGCCGGATCATTCGGAGACCAGTCGGACAACACATATAATTATACTCTGGAATACAAAGGACGTCTGACATCGATTCAGGAATTCGAGAACATAGTGATCAGGGCCAACACCGACGGTCACGTGATGCATCTGAGCGACGTGGCCGATGTCGAACTCGGCTCTCTATATTACAGTTTTTCTTCGTCCGTTGACCAGGAACCCGGAGTCGTGTTCATCATCTACCAGTCTGCCGGCGCCAACGCGACGCAGGTCAACGCTGAGATATCGAAACTCTATAAGAGTCTTGAAAAACAGCTCCCTCCCGGACTGGAGTTCACAACGCTCCTCACCTCGGACGACTTCCTTTATGCCGCCATACACAATGTTGTGGAGACCCTCATAATCGCGATTCTGCTCGTAATACTCGTAGTGTATTTCTTCCTCCAGAATTTCAAGGCCACACTTGTCCCCTCGATATCCATAATAGTATCGCTGCTAGGAACGTTCGCCGTAGTCAAACTTGCAGGATTCTCCCTTAACATTCTCACCCTCTTCGCTCTGGTTCTCGCCATCGGAACCGTGGTGGACGACGCCATCGTCGTCGTGGAAGCGGTAATGGCAAAAATGGAGTCGGGGTACACCAGCGCACACAAGGCTACAAGGGATGCTCTGAGTGAGGTCTCCGTTGCCGTGATAAGCTGTACTCTGGTCTTTATGGCAGTGCTCATTCCCGTGACATTCATGCCGGGTACATCAGGAACATTCTTCACGCAGTTCGGTATAACCATTGCATCATCCGTCGGTCTGTCCTGTATATGCGCCCTTACCCTCTGCCCTGCCCTCTGTGCAATGCTGATGCAGCCTTCAAAGAAATCAGGCAAGGAGAGAAAAGGGCTGAACTATTACACCAAGCTGGCTTATGAGGCATCCTACAACGCCATAGCCGACAAATACAACGGAGCAGTAGGCAAATTCATCAAGAGACCGAAAGTCGCCTGGATTCTCCTTGCGGTGGCGGCCGTACTTATGGTTTACTGTATGAAGACTCTCCCCTCCGGGCTTGTACCCCAGGAAGACCAGGGAGTAATCCTTGTTGACGTTGCCGCTCCCGCCGGTTCGACACTCAAAGAGACAGAGTCCATAGTCGCCAAGGTGGAGGACAAGCTCAAGGATATTCCCGAAGTTGAGAGTTATGCCAAGATCTCCGGATTCGGTATCATTTCCGGGAACGGCTCAAGTTACGGAACCGTTGTCATCAGGCTCAAGAACTGGGATGAAAGAAAGGGACTTGAGCACAACATCGATATGGTCATCGCAAAGCTGTATTATGCCTGCGAAGATATCAAGGAAGCGGTAATTATGCCGTTCCAGATGCCCCAGATACCCGGTTATGGAAATGCCAACGGCATCGAGCTTCTGCTCGAAGACCTTCAGGGCGGAGATATGTCCGTGTTCAACGAAAACGCCAATGCATTTCTCGCCGAGTTGCAGAAAAGGCCTGAAATACAGATGGCTGTTTCCACATATTCCGAAAGTTTTCCCAAATACAAGGTTGACGTAAACGCGGCTCAGTGCAACCGGTCAGGAATATCTCCCGCCGATGTGCTTAATACTATGAGTTCTTATTGTGGAAGTGCATATGTAGGCAGTTACAACCAGTATGGAAAGGTTTACCGCGTAATGGCCAGTGCCTCTCCGGAATACCGTCTTGACCCCGCATCACTCAACAATATCTTCATCAAGGTGGGAGACAGGATGACTCCGATTGCACAGTTCGTCACACTCAAGCCCGCCATCGGTTCCGCCATTCAGAAGCGTTTCAATCTGTACCAGAGCATCAGCTGTCAGGTGACCCCTGCTCAGGGATATGCCACCGGCGATGCCCTGAGAGCGATTGAGGAGGTGGCATCTCAGCATCTGCCCCAGGGATACAGCTACGAATTCGGAGGTATGTCCAGGGAACTTGAAGCAAACTCCAAGAGCAATGCCACAGTGCTGATATATCTCATCTGCGTGCTTTTGATATATCTCATTCTCGGATGTCTGTATGAATCCTGGTTCATTCCCTTTGCAGTTCTCCTTTCCGTTCCTTTCGGTCTTATGGGTTCATTCCTGTTCTCCGGACTGCTCGGGCTCGAGAACAACATCTACCTGCAGACCGGTGTGATTATGCTCATCGGACTTCTTGCAAAGACGGCTATCCTCATTACGGAATTTGCCGTTGACAAGCACAAGAACGGAATGTCAATTACAGAAGCGGCCCTTGGGGCCTGCAAGGACAGGCTCCGTCCTATTCTTATGACCGTATTCACCATGATCGTGGGAATGATTCCCCTTATCATCGAAGGTGGAGCGGGTGCAAACGGGAACCGTTCCCTCGCTATCGGCGTGGTGGGAGGTATGTCTATAGGAATCGTCGCCATACTCTTCGTGGTACCGGCATTCTACATCATCTTCCAGAAACTGCACGACAAATTCCAGACTGAAGACAATCTTGAAGAAGAATAGAATGAAGACACTCAAATATACGGCACTGCTCTCAGCCGCCATAATCGTTTCATCCTGCGGTATATTCAGGAAATACGAAGCCGAAAACAAAGTTCCCGAGAATCTTTTCGGAAAAGATGTTGCGGCATCCGAGTTCGGCAACGGGATGGCAGAACCCCTTCCCTGGAAATCCTTTTTCACCGACCCTCTGCTGCAGGAACTGATAGACAGTGCCCTTGTGCGTAATCTCGACCTGTCTCTTGCAGGAAAGAGAGTGAAGGAAGCTGAAGCAATACTCAATTCCTCCAAATTGGGATATCTCCCCTCTCTCTCCGCATCTCCGTCATACACAATCACTTCTGGCGGATCTTACAATATTCCCCTGACTCTCGACTGGGGCGTTCAGGGATTCGGGAGCATCACCAACAGGTTGCACGAGACCAAGGCGCTAGTCCTTCAGGCTACGGATGAGGAGAACTCTATAAAGTCCCGTCTGGTAGCAAGCGTCGCCGAAGCATACTTCAATCTGCAGATGCTTGATATGCAGTATGATATAGTTGAATCCACGGAACAGATATGGAACAAGCTGCTTGAGACACAGAAAGCCCTGATGCAGAACGGGCA
>JAGHST010000014.1 GCA_018065695.1 Candidatus Cacconaster caballi
CCTCTCCCCGGACAGGGAGATCCAAGAATCACCTCAATCGAAAAGTTAAAGTAATGGAAAGAACACTGGTAATCATAAAACCCTGCGCCCTCCAGAGAGGACTATCAGGGGAAATCATATCACGTTTTGAAAAGAAAGGGCTGAAGCTCGTTGCTCTGAAGATGTACCGCTTCACCAAGGAGAAATGTGCCGAGCACTATTCCCATCTGGTCGGCAAAACATTCTACCCTATCATCGAGTCATCGATGATGGCAGCACCCGTAATCCTGTGCTGCTGGGAAGGCATAGATGCCGTTGAAGTCGTCAGAGAAATGACCGGTGCGACCAACGGAAGGAAGGCTCTTCCGGGAACCGTCAGAGGAGACCTTTGTATGAGCCATCAGGAGAACATCATTCACACCTCGGACACAAAGGAGAACGCCGCAATCGAGCTTGACAGATTCTTCTGTAAGGACGACTACTTCGAGTATGACTCCCCTCTTTTCAAATACCTGTACGCCGAAGACGAAATTTAACAGCGCAATATCCAGTCCCATGAAAGAAGTAAATCTCAGCGTCCTTGGCGCAGAAAACCAGTTCGATCTAATCGGAAGGCAGTGGATGCTCATCACTGCCGGAAACAAGGAATCTCTCAACACGATGACAGCCTCATGGGGTGGATTCGGATGGCTGTGGAACAAGCCGGTGGCTTTCATCTTTGTAAGACCTGAAAGGTACACTCACGACTTTATCGAGAAAAGCGAAAAAGTCTCCCTGTCATTCTACCCCGAATCCTGCCGCAAGGCTCTTCAGATATGCGGCACAAAGAGCGGCCGTGATTGCAACAAGATCTCTCTTGCAGGCCTCACACCGCTTGAGATAGAACCCGGCGTAATGACCTTTGCCGAGGCCCGTATGACGGTACAGGGCCGAAAGATCTTCAAGGCAGATATGAAGGAGTGCTACTTCATAGACAAGAGTATACTCAGCCATTATGGTGAAGCTGACGGAGGATTCCACACCGTATATGTCATCGAGATAGAGAAAATATTCACAGCAGAATAGAACTGTCATGGACCCGAAATCTACCCCACTATTTGAGTTCCTGATGTCCAGGAACAAGGGATTCATCAACGAATACCGCAAGGCCTTTGGCTGCGATGTCAAGTCCACTCTAAACAAAGAGGATATGGCTGCCGGTGTGGCTCATTATCTCTACACAGAGTCTGAATACTGGATGAGGATGCTGCCCATGTGGGAACTGCATCTTATCGAAGAGTTGATTAAGCACAAGCCGGGATTCAAGTACAATGCAGGATTCATCCCTGTACCCTCCCTGCTGGAATCCTTCAGGCTCATCACTGCCGAATACAACGAAAAGGAAGAGACCATCTACACCGTTTCGAAAGAGATGCACAATGCCTTCAAGGCGGGAATACGCAATGCCGAGGCATTCTTCCTAAGCAAGGACTTCAATGATTTCGAGATATATTACTATGGGCTTCTGAACCTATACGGCGTAGTGGATGCCCATACACTATACGACCGGTTGACATCCATAGGAGAAGAGATATGTAATGAGGAAGGGCATTTCAACGCCTATGCCTTCCTTGAAACCTATCTCCCCTGCCGTTTGTACTTATACCAGGTTGAGCATACGTTGTACTATTTTCACCCTGGGATTGCCGAACCCGAGCATTTCATAGATGAGCAGAACGCCAGACCGGATATCAAGGAATACAAGAAATTCACTACTGAAGAGATTTACGCTGCTGGCAAGGATTTTCCGTTCTGCACTGCCGGAATAAACCTTCCGGAAAGCCAGGCTCTCATTAAAGAGATAAAGAGGCTCAACAAAGGCGACTTTCAGGAACTCCCCGACTACAACGGATTCTATGTCACCGTGCAGGACAACATCAAGGGACTCATCAACGAATTCACCGAGGATATGCAGTTCGGTTCGGTAACCGAGATCAACTCTCTGATGAGAAAGGTCACGGCCTTCTCAAACGCCATTCCGCGTTGGGACCTCAAAGGATATTCGTCGAACGAGATATTCCAGAAGTTTGAAAAACCAAAACTCCGTCCTCTCCCAGAATCGGGATTCACTCCATATTCCCCTGACGATATCGTCAACTCTTTTATGAAGATGTCAGGCGGAGTTCCAAAAGTTGGCAGGAACGAGCCTTGCCCTTGCGGAAGCGGCAAGAAATACAAGGACTGCCACGGCAAATATCAGAGTTGAGTCCAGATGAACAAGAAGCAGAAATACGCACTTATCCTTGAGCAGCATCCAGTCCTATTTCATGGAACGGATGCCAGAATCATTGCTATGGATGAGCGGCAGCGTTCCGATTTGCTTCTGTCTTGCAAGGAAGTCATCAGATTGCTATGGAATCACTTCGGCCCGCTGGTCATCGGTGAAGGAAAGATTGACGTTTTCCGTCCAATGTATGACACCGACGAGGAATTCAGACAGTTCACCCTTGCCGCCTCGATGTGCTATCACATGAGAGAGAGGAACAACCCCCTGTTCGGACATGAGGCCCTTTACCTGACCTCGATAGAAAGTTCAGCTCGAAAATATGCGCAGCGGGCAGGATATTTCGGTGAAATCGGATTCGTTGCCTATACGATGATCGAAGCAGCTTTTCGCACAAAGAATACGAAGCTACTTCCGGAATCCCTTTCTAAGCCGATTGCTAGGTTCGCTGAAGCCGAACACGAACCGGCAGTGATATCAGTGACCGGATACGATCCGAGTCTGCTCAAGACAGAACTCGGAGACGAGATTAAGATTATCAGGGGCTTCGTGAGAGGAAGTGACTTCCGGTATCTTGGAATACTTGATCTCACACAATACCCCATGACGAAATAATCTTCAAGCATTGCATCCCATTCTATCTTTTCAAGAAATAATGTATATTTGCACAAACCTACGGGCATAGAAATATGTCGAGTCCACGTGACAATCTCCCGTTTAAAGAATGGGAGCATCCGTGACACCACGGAACTTTTCCTGCTTCACACTGTCACTGCTTC
>JAGHST010000005.1 GCA_018065695.1 Candidatus Cacconaster caballi
GCTCTACCTGAACTTGGATGCAATATCCATCCGCTCATGCAAGATTCTTATGATTTCAATGTCACCATCTTCAACCAGTCGATAGAACACCAAATGCTTAAGGCAAGATCTGCGATAGAGACCGAGATGAATCTCAACATACTCTTTGTCAAGATTGCCAGGTCTTCTTGCGATTGCAGCAAATGTCTCTACAAGTGCTGAATAGTACTCGTCAGCTTTCTTTTCCGACCAGGTCTTGAGCGTGTAGGCCCATATCGCATCCAAATCCTGAACGGCTTTCTTAGTGAGATGATATTTAGCCATTGGCGTGTGCGGTCTTGAGTTCTTTCAGATGCCTTACCGGATCGAAATCCTCATATCTACCGCTTTCTTCCCCCTCGCGGATTGCCGCAGAAAGTTCGCTGACGCTTTTTTCATTCTCTTCAAGCATACGAAGGCCAGCGCGAATAACCTCGCTGGCGTTGTTGTAGCGGCCCGTCTCAATGGTTGTGGCAATAAAGTTCTCAAAATAAGAGCCAAGTGCAACTGATGTAGTTTTCATAACTATATTTATTTGCACAAAGTTACCAATATTTGGTAATAACACAAAAAAATATTAACTACCCCTGAAACTTATTTCATTAGGCGGCTTAAGTCTATCTCTTGATATAAGAAACTTATAGACTTAGGTGGATTACCGTATCTGATTCATCCGTCCATAACGATGATTCTGACATACTGCGAACATGATAATGAGCTAATAAACAATAAATTATCAGTGTGATTCGGGCATTTTCGCCGGATGTCGATTTTGACATATCCTACAACTGGCATCACTCCTGTGGGTGGGTAATTCGTTTCGTTTTTGTTGAATTAATTGAATATCAGATTCGTACTTGCTAGAAATTTGCGTAACTTGGTAAGTTATATTAATGCTTCAGAGTTTATAAATTGAAAAACCTGATTTGATATAATGAGCGAATTATTCAAACAAATACGCCCCGGGCTGTTCTATGTGGAATATGACGACTTCGACTTCGACAAGGCCGCAGAGATGACTAATGAGCGATACCGCCCGAGGGGGCCGATGTGTTCGGGAATCAGAAAGGGAGGTTATTTCGGGCGGAACGCTGATGTGTATGCCGGCTTTGATACCGTACTTGTAATGCGGCTCAGTCGCAGATGCGCCCGCTATTCTTCCATAGGAATCGTGACGGACTACTTCGCCCCCACTCTCCCGGATATGCTGGACAAGCAGGAAAAGGACGACACATATTATGTTTTACCGCAACTGGTCGGTGACGGAATCAACGAGAAGGGTGTTTCCATCATGATGTTTATGGTACCGAACGGTGAGGCATCCGAAAACAAGTCAAGTTGGGGCGGACGCGAATGGGGCAGAAGTGCGGCTTATACCAACCGCAATGCGGGTAAGACTTACAACACAATGCTGTTGACGAGGCTTGTTCTCGACAATGCCGCCGATGTGGATGAGGCAATTGAACTTATCAAAGCTGTCAACTGGTTCGACCCCGACAGATTCTCTTCGAGCGGTAATGCCGGATCGCTGAAATGGCTGTTGGCTGATTCCGGAAAATCTGCCGTCATCGAATGCATCGACAACGAAATGAAAATTCAGGTCACGGGGGATATCGACTGCCCGTCAGCTTGTACCCTGGCGACAAATTTCAGCCTGTATCTTTTCTCGAAAGGCATCATTCAGGATGGAGCCTCAGGATATGAACGGTACGACCAAATGCTTGAACTTTACAGCAAGGAAGAAGATTCAATTGAAGGTCTGAAACGAATCCTCAAGTCAGTGTCCATGCCTGAAAAATACAGCCGCGACATATCCGACAAGTATTTCTTTGCCACCGATTATCTGTGGTGCGAATCACCTTCCGGCAGACATTTCACATCGACGGAACTCTATCGCGGAGACGCAAAACGGGATCCCGATTTCCTTGAAACCGTCAATCTGGAAAAAAGCAGATATTTTGACAAGTACCCCAGACCGGTGAGTGTCACTGTTTACACTACCGTATATGATCTGGAAGAAAAGTGTGTCCACCTGCTCTACCGGGAAGATGTCAATGACGATATATGGTACGAATTCAAGCTCTAAGGATATGAAATCATTATTTGTCAAGGATCTGTTGGATACAGCCGCACGTTGCGCTGATAAGACCGCCATCGTGGATATAGGCGGCAGGCGCTCGACCACATACGGGCAGTTGCTCATTCTGGCAAAAAAGGTGGCGTCATATTTGCGTCAGGAAGAAGTGCCGCCGCATTCGAACGTCTGCATCCGGATGCTTGACTCTATGGAGTTTATGGCGGCAGAGTTCGGAGTCTGGTTCTCAAGGTGCGTGGCTGTGCCTGTCGGTATGAACTCCCCGGAGCAGCGGGTCAGCGTCATTGAACAAAATTGCGAAAGCGCGTTGCTCATCGATGAAGACCTCATGCTCAAGGTGAAGGAAATAAGTGTATCTGATGCGGAAGAAATCACACTGCCGGAAACAACGGACGATGCTCTGATTATCTATACGTCAGGCAGTACAGGTGTTCCTAAGGGAATCCTTTTTACTTTCGAGCCTTTCGATGCCGACTATCCTCACACTTCCGGTCTGGCAGCACCATCTGAAGAGCAGGTGTTCGGGGTGGCGGCCCCATTCTATTTTATAGCTATAGTTTTCCTTTACGATATGTTGCGTGCAGGTGCCACGGTTCATTTGTATGACGCGGATGTCAGGGCGGACGCTGAAGCTTTGGCGGACTACATTCTGGCCCACGGTATCACAGCTTCATATATCAGTCCCGCAGTTCTGCTGCGCTTTCATAACCGTTCCCCGAAACTGAAGGCTGTCGTCACCGGCAGCGAGAAACTTTCGACACAGCACTCGAAGGATGGTTATAAACTATATAGCCTGTTCGGTCTGACGGAGACATTCTGCTCCGTATCATCCTTTGAAGTTGGCACGGAACCCTCAGAGCATATTCCGCTAGGCCCATTCAACTCGGGCATCGAGTTCAAGATTGTGGGAGAAGAAGGAGAACTCTGCCTGAGAGGATCGTTCTGCAAAGGATACTGGAGAGAGCCTGAGCTGACGCAAAAACTGTACGCCGACGGATGGCTGCACACGGGCGACATCGTCTCGCAAGGCACTGACGGGAGCCTCTATTACAGGAACCGCAAGGACTGGATGGTCAAGGTAAACGGCCAGAGGGTGGAGCCCGGTGAGGTGGAAGACGCCATTCGCAAAATGCCAGAAGTGGAGGACGTTATCGTGAAAGGCTTCGACAACGGCAATGGAAGCCAATACCTTTGTACCTTCTATATTGCCGGAAGGGAAATCGGCATGGAAGAATTCAGTGCTCATCTTGAAAAGCGTCTCCCGAGATATATGCACCCTAGGTCATACGTCAGGATGGACTCATTCCCATTGAACGCCAACGGGAAGGTAAACCGTCTGGCATTGACGGCTCCCGAGAGAAAAGCCCATCAGGCAAAGCGCGAGGAACCGAAAACCGAGCGTGAAGCCATCCTGCTTGACATTGCTCGCCGAGTGTTGAGAACGGAAGAATTGGGCGTCACCGACAATCTGAAGGATTTTGGAATGGACAGCCTCTCTGCCACCCAAATAGCCAATCAGGCGATAGACAAAGGCATCGTAATCAAAATGAGAGATATGATGATTCGAAATAACATTCGTGAACTGGCAAATTGAATTATGAAGAATATCGCAGTAATAGTAAGACAAGGAAAAATCTCATGGTCTCCTACAAAGATTGCCGTAGGGCTGAACGACTATCTGAACAGCAGAGGATATTCGTCGAAATTGTATTTTTCCGATGGATATGCAGGCATAGAGGGTTTTGTCTTTGGCAACAAGGTTGACC
>JAGHST010000018.1 GCA_018065695.1 Candidatus Cacconaster caballi
GCAGGTCATATAGTGACACTTCGAGTTCCGCTTCATCCTTTGCGGCCATGGCTTCGGCGGTCTTCTTCCCGAGAGCGGATGCACCTCCATCCCAGATGTTCTGGGTGACGCTGGCACTGACCTGATACCGCCAGGGTTGTTCCTTTTTACCGGTAAGGTCTATCATCGAAGCCAATTGCCCGAGTATCTCACCCAGATCCGCCGCATCGGTGACATTGCTGAGCCAGGCTCCGCCGCCGCCCAATTCCAGACGCGGCAGCCAAGAAAGCGAAGCGTTGTGAACATTGCATTCCTTCGTGGCGCGGATAAGGTCGTACCTGCGCACGAGCGGATAGTTCTCACGCGCCTTGTCCCGACACTCCTGAAGGGTGACGGATGCATTCGCGGAGAATGTGAAAGCCAGGGTAGCCAAGAGTATGGTGCAAAACCTTCTCATTGTTTGATGTTTGTCCAAATTTAATATGGAAAATTTCTGTTAGAACAGTGAATCCAGTGTTATTATATCGTTCAGATGGCTTCTATGTCTGGATTCTGTTACACCGAAAGAAGTTCGAATCATACGTATGCCAAAGAGCGGCACGGCCTTCCGGAAGAGCAACAAGCATTGGAAAGGCTTCCGCTTCGCAAAAGTAAAATCCATACGAACCTTCTTGTCGCCGATTATGTATCCTCCCAGTTGGCGGGCATTGGACACACCGGGAAGTTCGACGACTTGTGTAAAGACACCCTGCCGGAAATATGAGCGTATTACGTCGATATCCCGGGTGGCAGTAAGGGCAAGCATAAGCAGAATCCTGGATTTCTGAGGGTTCAGGCTACCTGAGGCGATAAAGCCAAGCTTCTCATCGTCAACTTCACCGCCTTCCGTATAGACCCCACCATAAGTAATGCGGGAGGAGCGGACAATCATTACGCCACTTTTCACAGCCTTGGCCGCCAGGTCCAGAGTTGCTTGATTAAGGTTCCCGTCTCCCACGCCGGCAAACACAATACCCTTGTATCCTGCATTGACCAAGGCCTCAAAAGCGACAGTTGAGCTGCTTCCATAGCCATAGACGATTCCTACTTCGGGCAGTTCCTTCAAATTGTCAACAAAAAAGCCTGTATTGGCATTATGGGGCAAATACCAGTCTACTGAGGTTTCAGCTATAGGATCCAGAGAATGTGTATCATTCTTGAAGGCTGCTCCAGCTTCATATACCTTGCCGCCAAGACAGCACATCACATCCTTCCCGACAGCGTCCGGCTTCACAATGGTTTGAACGGCCTTAAGTAAATTAGCCGGGCCGTCTGCATCGACTGCGTCGGAAGGGCGCATAGCCCCCACAAGGATAACCGGCTTGGGGCTGTGGATAGTGAGATTCAGGAAGAAAGCGGTCTCCTCCATAGTGTCGGTGCCGTGGGTTATCAGGACAGCATCATATTTTCCACTCTCAAGCACCTGATTGACCCGTTTGGCAAGAGGTAGCCAGATGCTCTCACTCATATCCTGTGAGCCGATGTTGCAGAACTGCTCATAATCCAGCTCTGCGTAGTGCGTCAATTCCGGCACCGCCTGCAGAATGGTCTCGATGGAGACTTTCCCGGCATCGTATCCTATGTCTGTACTCGTGCCGGCAATTGTACCGCCGGTCGCTATTATGTGGACTTTCGGCAGAGGTTCGTTGGAAATCGGTTCCTGACCCCACGTTGTTGTGTGGAACAGAATCACCAATGTCAGAAATGCGAAAAAATGTAGTCGGTGTTTCATATTTTGGTTATATTTTACAAATATAAACATTTCCGGGACATAATTCAACTGCCGGAGGAAATGTGCTGATGGGTTATACGAGAAAAGGTTGCTTACATTCTCATTATCTTAAACGCATATTTCTACACATTCCAGACGGACTTGAAGCAATTTTCGTCAGGAATACATTCTTCTATCCGATATATCTATTCTATCTGTCAGCTGCTGATTTAGCCTATCGCCCATTTCCGTATCAAGAAGTTTGTAGTGTCGAAGGCCAGTAAGCATGCGGAACGCTTTGTTGGAAAAGATAGTTTCACTACCTTTGCTGAACACATTTTCGCACATGTTAACGTATTGGATTTCAACACATTAAGTTACGAAAAACATGTCGAAAATACAAGGGTAAACCATTGATATTCAATGATTTTCCCTACTTTTTTTACTGTGTCTTAAATTGCAACGAATGTGACGAAGAACCTGGATATTTGGATGCAAAAGATCCAGTTTGATTTTGTCTTCAATCGTTTCGCAGGCGTGAACGATGTATGTTTGCGCAAAACGCTAGGTGACTCGCGTTTTTCACAACATTGAGGTAGCGGAGGTCCAACCGAAATCGGGAGAATTCAGGCCCGATATTCCCCAGAAAGCAGTTCAGAAATGACAGAAGGGCTTTAGCCCGCCGGACATCCGGAGGAGAGCAGCCGGCGCTCGGAGGCATTGTGGAGCAAAAAAAGAGAGTGACCTCTAAGTCCTATGGACTTTTAGTCACCCTCCTCTATGGTGCCCAGGACAAGACTCGAACTTGCACGCCCTAAAGCAGGCACTAGCCCCTCAAGCTAGCGTGTCTACCAATTTCACCACCTGGGCCTTTTGGGACTGCAAATGTACAACAATTTTTACAACTTGTACATATTTTTTTGATTTTTTTCAAATTTTGTAATCCCTTGTCTTCTGCATCAACGTGCACCGCCTCCGAATCCGCCTCCGCTGAAGCCGCCTCCCCCGCCGAAACTGGAGAAACCGCCGTGGCCTCCTACGGAAGATTTTGTCTGCTGCGCGGCCACCGCACCGGTGATGGATGCGCCCATACTGTTGGAGAACAACAGCACCCGGCTCATTGTAGGATAGCTGTATCCGACATATTCCTCAAAAGCCTGCGGATTTATGTCGCGAAGTTCCCTGGCTACTTTATCAGCGATGCCATAAAGTGCGGCATATATCAGATAGTCCTGCCACAGGGCCACTTCTGAAGACTTTCTTTCGTTGATTATCGTAAAATCCTTGAGATATTTCCTGAAACCGACAACGCGGCGGGCGTGCTTCTGTCCTTCAGGAGAAAAGCGAGTACCGGCTCCGTAGCCGTGAGCAGCCAGAAACGAAGCGCCTATAGAAGGTATATCCGTTATCCACCGGGTTATGAGTTCACGATTTGCGACTCGGCGCGACCATCGCGAAAATTCCTTCTCCTGAAGCACTCCGTCTTCGCCGGAAGAGGCTTTGAGCATAGAAAGAAACTCTCTTTCCGATTCGCACAATGCGCCAAGATCCGCATTTGGGGTGAAAGAAATGAGAATCTTTCCGTCGGCATCGTTGTCAACCGTCAGATACTTGTTCTTTATCATCTTGAGTATCAAGGCAGAAGCCATATTGGCATCGCTGCTGACCGCACTGATCTTTTTCAAGACATAACGTGTCTCGTAGAGGTTGCCGTCGAAAGGAAGGTCGCGCTCATATCCTATCTCCTTGAGTTTCAAGACTCCAAACATCTCCCTGTTGCGTTTCCTGTTCAGAGACGCCTTGAGACCCGCGACAAACACTATCATAGCGGTGAAAAAAGCTATGACTCCGTTTCTCGTCTTTCTGTCGCGCTCCTCCGCATCGAGGAAATCCTCATAGGCGGAGTCTTCGAAAGCGGCATCGAGTGAGATTTGGAAAGGGATATCCTTTTCGGCAATGCTTGTCGGAGTGAAAACGTCCTTGTTGAATCTGCACAGTGATATCACTGAATATGCATCGGATTCGAACGGAGAAGAAGTTTCAAGGACGATGGAGCCTTCGGCAAAATTCACCGTTCCGTTGAATCCGAATGCCCATATTCCGGTATTTTCATCGGCAAAGCGCACACTGTCCCTGTCAGAGGATATTGTCACTTTGACGTGTTGCGGACGCGGCCTGACACCTGGAGACACCACCTGAAGGTGCAGCTTGTCATAGTCCAGCATCGCCTTTACCGCATTTGTCATTGAATATTCCACAGTGTAGATGTGGCTTCCGTGCGAACCGAGGCCCCAACATATCTCGCAGCCATCTTCCTTTTCAACTATACCGCAACGGAAAGCCTTCTCCCCGAAGGAACGGTCCGAATTCCAGAAGCCGTCATCCGCATACTGCGAACCTGTCTCATCAGTTACCCTGAGACCGGAAATCCGCATGTCACCGAGATTGCTTCTGACCAGATACCATTCCGTACCCCGGTTGATATCGACGTTCCATATTTCACGGACGAGAGCCGTGCCGTCCGACGTCAGACGGATATTGATATCAATGTCGTGGACAAAAGAATCCTGTGCAGAAACAGACGGCGCCACGACACAGGCCGCAGCTGCCATCAGAATTGTCAAAAGCCTTTTCACCCGCTCTATATCTTCATTGAAGGCATCTGATCCTTGCCTATGTTCTCGACAAGGTATTCTCTCGTAGTGAAACCGAGCATTCCGGCAATGAGACTGTCAGGGAACATACGGATGATGCGGTTGAATGCAGTAACGCTGTCATTATAGACCATACGGCTCATACGCACCTGATTTTCATAGGTATTTACGCTGTCCATCGTCTTGACAAATGTTTCGCTGGCCTTGAGTGCCGGATATTGCTCGCCTACCGCCATAATGTGAGTCATGGCTTGAGTGAGCATATTCTCCTGGGCATTGGCATCCGCCGATGTGCTGCCTGCAGTAATCGGGCGGCGCTGCGCGATGATGTCGCTCAAGGTCTTGTACTCATATTCGGAGTATGATTTCGTCATTTCCGCCAGGGCTTTGAGGGCATCCCAGCGGCTTGCCTGCTGTACACCAATCTGGCTCATGGCGTTTTTGCAAAGTTCCTCCTTGTTTACGAGTTTCCTCTGAACTCCTATCACCCATAGTATTATAAGGGCGATAACGGCGATGATGATAATAAGTGTCATTTCTTTTTTGATATTGGTTATGAAATGAAAAGAGCGGCCGGCTTTCTGGCAGCAGTCGCTCTCTCTGGTACCCCCGGGCAGAATCGAACTGCCATCTAAGGTTTAGGAAACCTCCATTCTATCCGTTGAACTACAAGGGCTCAAAAAAATGCCGGGATGCACAATGCCCCGGCATCGATAATACCACTGCGCCGGATCAGTTGACGTTCTTGTTGATGATCTGACGGCCACGATAGAAACCGCACTCTGGGCAAACGTGGTGATACATTACGGTAGCACCGCAGTTAGGGCAGGTTGCAAGCTGTGGAACAACAGCATTGTCGTGGGTTCTTCTTTTATCTCTGCGCTGTTTGGAGATTTTGTGTTTCGGATGTGCCATTTTAAAATATTTTAATTGTTTTTCTTGTTCAACATATCTTTGAGGTCCTTGAAAGGAGATGAAGCCGCATCTTTCTGACTTGCCTGAGAAGAAGCATCCCTATCGGTCAGATACTTGACCATTTCAGGATTGCATTTCCCCGGAGCATGGGTCTTTACAAGCGGCAGGCTGAGGCAGATATAATCATAGACAAACTGATCGAGGCTAATCTCGCTTTCAGAACTGTCCACAATCATAACGTCTTCTTCTTCACTCTCCTCGTCCACATCCACATTGCCGAAGCCTACTGTCAGAACGCGTTCCACGTCAACTTTCAGAGTCAGATCGTCGAGGCATCTGTCACACTCGCAGACAACGAAACCGCCGACCGTGCAGGTAGCGTTCAAAAGTGTCTGATGGCGAACGACTTTCACCTTCACGGTGCAGTCTGCATCCTTTATCTGACTGTTTTCAAAACCTTGAAAGAACTTACCGTCAATTGCGAAGCTGAACGAATTCTCGCCCATCGGAAGTCCCTTTACGGGAATAAGGACAGTATTTGAAGTCTCGTTCATATCCGCAAAATGGGCTGCAAAGATAGTAATTAATTTTTTAAAATTCTAATCTCTCGACATTCTTTTTCTCATAGTCTCGTCGAGGATAATCTTCCTCATACGCATCGACTTCGGAGTCACCTCCACAAGTTCGTCCTCCTGGATGTATTCGAGAGCCTCCTCCAGACTGAACTTGATTGCAGGAGGGAGGACTACCTTTTCATCGGTGCCGGCTGCACGCACGTTTGTCAGTTTCTTCGTTTTGCAGATATTGATGGCCAGGTCGAAATCACGGGTGTGCTCTCCCACCACCTGTCCGGCATAGATTTCCTCGCCCGGTTCGATGAAGAAACGGCCGCGGTCCTGAAGCTTGTCCATAGCATAAGCCACTGAGAGTCCTGTTTCGTGAGCCACGAGAGAACCGTTGGTACGCTTCTCGATATCGCCCTTGTAGGGCTCATATCCCTTGAAACGGTGGGCCACAACGGCTTCGCCCTGAGTTGCGGTCAGAAGATTGCTGCGAAGGCCCATAAGTCCGCGGGCAGGAATCTCGAAATCGAGATGGGTGCGGTCGCCGCGCGCCTCCATATGGATGAGAGCGGCCTTGCGGCGCGTAGAGAGTTCTATTGCACGGCCGACATGCTCCTCCGGTACGTCTATTGTGAGATATTCGACAGGCTCGCATCTCTGCCCGTTGATTGTCTTGTCAAGGACACGCGGCTGGCCTACTTGAAGTTCGAAGCCTTCGCGACGCATAGTCTCGATGAGAATCGACAGATGCAGCACACCGCGTCCATACACCACGAACGAATCCGCATTCTGTCCGGGCTTGACGCGAAGGGCGAGATTCTTTTCGAGTTCTCTCTCCAGACGCTCCTTCAGGTGGCGGGAAGTCACGAACTTGCCTTCGCGGCCGAAGAACGGAGAGTCGTTGATGGAAAACACCATGCTCATTGTAGGCTCGTCCACCGCAATCGGCGGCAGCGCCTCCGGATTCTCGAAATCGGCAATGGTGTCACCTATTTCGAATCCGTCTATTCCGACTACAGCACAGATGTCTCCGCACCTGACTTCGGTGGCCTTTGCCTTCTCCAATCCCTGGAAAACCATAAGGTCCTTTATCTTCTGCTTCTCGACAATGTCGTAGCGTTTGCACAGGGATACTTGCATTCCGGCCTTCAGTGTACCGCGCGTAATGCGTCCCACAGCGATTCTGCCTACGTACGGAGAATATTCGAGAGAAGATATCAGCATCTGCGGAGTGCCTTCCCTGTACTCCGGAGCCGGAATCTCTTCTATGATGGTATCGAGAAGCGGAGTGATGTCATTTGTCGGCTTGCGCCAGTCCGGAGACATCCAACCCTGCTTTGCACTTCCATATACGGTCTTGAAATCAAGTTGGTCTTCTGTGGCGTTGAGAGAAAACATAAGGTCGAATACCTGTTCGTTCACCTCGTCCGGACGGCAATTCTCCTTATCCACCTTGTTGATGACCACAATCGGCTTCTTGCCCATTTCGATTGCCTTCTGAAGCACGAAACGGGTCTGCGGCATAGTACCTTCAAAAGCATCGACCAGCAGAATCACTCCGTCGGCCATATTGAGAACTCTTTCCACCTCTCCTCCGAAATCGGCATGGCCCGGAGTATCTATTATGTTGATTTTAACATCCTTGTAAGGCACCGAAACATTCTTGGCCAGAATGGTTATGCCTCTCTCCCTTTCAAGATCATTGTTGTCAAGAATCAGTTCTCCAAGGTTCTCCGCCCTGCGGGTCAGACGGGCCTGATAAATCATTCTGTCCACGAGAGTTGTCTTTCCGTGGTCAACGTGTGCGATGATGGCTATATTTCTAATGTTCTGCATAATCGTGATTTTGTGCGGCAAAAGTATAAATAATCTCTCAAATACCGATAAAATATCGAGATTTTTGCTACCTTAGCGGCTTATATAAAATCCACACACACTTATGTACAACGGAGAAAAACTCAATGCGAAGCAATTCGTCGCCGACGCAATTGCCGAGATCAGAAATAACGTCGGTTCAGATACCGTCGTCCTCGGACTTTCCGGAGGAGTCGATTCCACAGTCACCGCACTTCTGGTGGACAAGGCAATCGGCCACAATCTGGTCTGCATCTTTGTAGATCACGGTCTTCTGAGAAAGAACGAATTTGAAGACGTACTCGCCCATTATGAAGGAATGGGACTCAATGTGGTAGGCGTCCGCGCAGCAGACCGCTACTTCGCACAGCTCAAAGGCGTTACCGACCCTGAGCAGAAGAGAAAAATCATCGGTAAACTTTTCGTGGACATTTTCGCGGAAGAGGCACGCAAAGTCAAGGATGCCAAGTGGCTGGCACAGGGTACCATCTGGCCGGACATAGCGGAATCGTTTTCCGACAAGGGCACAATCAAGAGCCACCACAACGTAGGAGGCCTTCCGGAGCAGCTCAATTTCGGCCTTGTGGAACCTCTCAAATATCTGTACAAATATGAAGTGCGCGAAGTCGGAGCCGAACTCGGTCTGGATTCCCATTTCCTTGGCCGTCACCCGTTCCCGGGACCGGGACTCGGCGTACGTTGCCTGGAAGAAGTGACACCGGAGCGCATCCACATTCTTCAGGAAGCTGATGCCATCTACGTGAACGCCCTGCGCAAAGAGGGGCTATACGACAAAATATGGCAGGCAGGTGCAGTGCTGCTTCCGGTAAGAAGCACCGGAATCACCGACGGACGCCGGACCTACGACAATGTCATCGCGCTGCGCGCCGTCAATTCAGTCGATGCGGTAACTGCAGAAGTCATCAACCTTCCGTTCGAATTTTTGCAGAAAGTTGCAACCGACATAATATCCCAGGTGGAAGGCGTCAACCGCGTAGTTTACGACATCTCCCCGAAACCGCCTGCAACAATCGAGTGGGAATAGCGGTCGGCATACCCTTCAAAGGACCAGTAATCCGGTAAGCTGTATACCGCTTCCTTTCCATCAAGGCGGCCGCATCCGCATAGGAAGCCTCCGTGCGTTCTTCATCTTCCACATACAGATCATCGATGACTGCGTGTTCTTCAAGTACCTTATCCCGAGAGGTGAAGCCTATGACAAGAAATACAAGGAGAAACTCCGGGAGGATGACAAATAGAGCCGGCAAGACTTACTTAACGGCTCAATGCCAAGAGTCCGTGTATAAAAATTTAAAGATATAGCGTAATCGGGGTACATTTGTGGAGTAAGAATATCTCTGCATATGTCAAACAGACGACAAATGGTCGGAATGATTCAGGTGAATTGCAACAGGGTTGATAAATGGGTGAGATGCTGAATCAAGTCAATCATAACAAGTACAGATCAGCCGGATTCCTAATTGGTTTTATGATAGCTCAATACGGCCCAGGCTGTAGTCAGCCCGCCGATGCCCAATAAAGCTACGAGGTCTTTCCAGGTGTCAGCGAGGGTAGCGCCCTTGAGGACGATACCGCGCATCGCGTCAGCAAAATAAGTCAACGGATTGGCACCGGCTACGATGCGGGCCCACTTCGGCATAGAATTCAAAGGCGTAAAAATGCCGCTGATCAGCATGAATACCATACTGAAGAACCAGATGACGAACATCGCCTGCTGCGTGTTCTCGCTGTAGTTGGATACAAGAAGACCGAAGGATGACATCACAAGGATATGGGCGAATGTGAACAGGCCTATATCCAGCAGGCTGCCCTCGACGCCGAAGCCGAAAAATATCCGTGCCAGCAGCAGACAGGTGAAAACCATAAAGAATGCAACACACAGATAAGGCACCATCTTCGACACGATGAACGCTATCTTGCTCACGGGAGTCACGTTGATCTGCTCGATCGTTCCTTTCTCCTTTTCGGTAACGATATTCAAAGCCGGCAGAAAGCCGCACATCATAGTGACGGCAATCACAATCATCGCCGGAATCATGAATCTCTTATAATCCATATACGGATTATAGCGATAGCTCTCCCGGATCTCGACCTGCGAACCGGACGGCATTCCGCTGATGCCCGCGGACTCCATCAGGAATTCGCTCACGCATGCGTTCAGATATGCCGAACCGATGCTTCCGCGAGTACCGTTGACAGTGTTGACCTTGATACCGACCGGCAGGGCATCGCCCATGGCGGAGCCGTTCTTCAACTGCTTTGCGAAACCGTTCCCGATGGTAAGGATGGCATCGATCTTACCCTTGTCCATCAGCGTCTGAGCCTCTCCCGGAATGGACGTAACCGACTGGACATCAAAATATCCCGAAGACGAACACTTTTCGGTAAGGAGCACGGACTGCTCCGATTGGTCGCTGTCGACAATGGCAAGCTTCACGTCCCGAACCTCCATGTTTGCGGCAAACGGGAACACCAGAATGATAAGGAAAGGGAACGACAATACCATACCCGGAGTGCCCGGATCCCTGAAATACTGTTTAAACTCCTTCTTAAGCAAATATTTCCACATTCCCATAGCTACAATCTGGTTTTGAATTTCTTGATACTGAACCACAACAGCGCCACCATCATGCCGAGCAGCACACAGAACTCCTTGACGATGGAGGTAAAGCCCGCCCCCTGGATCATTATCTTTTTGACCATGATGATGAACCATTTCGCCGGGATTATATCGGAAAAGACCTGAAGCCACATCGGCATGCTTTCGCAAGGAAAGATCAGGCCGGAAAGCATCATAGTAGGCATCGTAAGACCCATACCGCAGATGAGCATTGCGGTCTGCTGGGTCGCGGAAATCACGGACACCAGCAACCCGAGTCCCAGCGACGAACCGACGAAAACCAGCGACACGAGCGACAGCAGCGCGAGACTGCCGTTCACCGGTACCCCCATGACGAAATGCGCCAGCAGCAAGGTTGTAACGAAATTGACGATAGAAAGCACCATGTAGGGGACAATCTTGCTGAGGATTATCCAGAACGGCTTGACAGGGGAGACCAGTACAAGCTCGAGGGTGCCCTGCTCCTTCTCGCGCACGATGGACACTGCGGTCATCATTGAGCAGATGAGCATCAGCACGAGACCCATCACGCCTGGCACGAAATTGTACGCCGAGTTCATCGCAGGGTTATACATAAGCTGTACGTTCGGGCGCATCGAAACCGACCCGCCGCCCGTCATTGCGGTCGTGATTTCCGCCTGCTCGGACTGAATCACACCCTTGATATAACTGGTCACGGTCTGCGCGGTATTGGGATCCGCTCCATCCGCGATTATCCTCACGACAGCGGTACTGCCGGCGGCGAGGTTACTGTCGAAGTTCTGCTCGAAGCACACGGCGGCGGAAATCTTCCCCTTGCGCAGACGGTCGTCAATCGCGGCAGGAGAGGCGTAGATGTTCCCGACCTCGAGGTACTCGTTGCTGTCGATGCGCTGGATGATGCGCTGAACGGCGGGGTCGGAAGCGTCGCCGACTATGTCCACGACGGCGTTATGCACGTCCGTGCTGATGGCGAAACCGAAGAGCACGATCTGCACGATAGGCATGATGAGCACTATGAGCGTCGTCCTCCGGTCGCGGAAGATGTGCTTGAACTCCTTGCGTATGAATGCGAAAATCTCTTTCATTCTCCTCTTTCAGCCCTCCCCGCTATCTTTGTGAACACTCCGTCCATATCCTTCGCGCCGTAGGTTTCCTTCAGCTCGGCAGGCGAACCGAGAGCCTCGATGCGCCCGTCGACCATGACGGAAACCCTGTCGCAGTATTCCGCCTCGTCCATATAGTGGGTCGTGACGAACACGGTCACGTCACGGCCGGCGGCTTCATAGATCATTTCCCAGAAATTCCTTCGTGTGACGGGGTCGACTCCGCCCGTCGGCTCATCCAGAAATACGATTTCAGGATCATGCACCATGGCGATGCTGAACGCGAGCTTCTGCTTCCATCCGAGAGGCATGTCGCGGATGTACATGTCGCGGGCGTTCTCCATAGAAAGCGCTTTGAGCATGGAATCCGTCTTTGCGGCGATCTGCCTGTCATTCAGTCCGTAGATGCCGCCGAACAGCTCGATGTTCTCCCAAACCTTGAGGTCAGGGTAGAGCGAGAATTTCTGGCTCATATAGCCGATATGGCGCTTGATGCTTTCCTGCTGGTCCTTTATGCGGAAACCTGCGACCGTGCCTTCTCCCGAGGTCGGGCGGCTCAGTCCGCAGAGGATTCGCATCGCAGTGGTCTTTCCGGCGCCGTTTGCACCGAGAAAACCGAATATCTCGCCCTTGGAGACTTCGAAGGAGATGTTGTCCACCGCGGTGAAGTTTCCGAATTTTTTGACGAGGTTCCTGATTACTACTGATTTCTCTTCCATAGGGCGTTATGACAGTCTTATGAAACAGTCTTCGATTCCGGGATTGACAAGCTCGACGCTGGAGTCCTCCACGCCCGAGTCCTTCAGGGTATCGAGCAGGAATGAGCTGTCAGGGCCGTCCTGGGCCATCGCAACGTGGCACTCGCTGCCGAAAGAGCTACAGCGCAGTACACCGTCGAGAGGACGCAGGATCTTCAGAATCCGGAACATATTCCCGCCGCGCACTGCGTAGAGGCGGTCGGGATAGCGCGAGATGATCTCCTGCGGTGTGCCGCGGTCTATTATCCTGCCGTTCAGGATGAGAGCTATGCGGTCGCACATGCTCGCTTCGTCCATGTAAGGGGTGGAGACGAGGATGGTCACGCCGGACTCCTTGATGCGTTTGAGCATGACCCAGAACTCCTTGCGGCTGACTGCATCGACGCCGGTTGTGGGCTCGTCGAGGAAGAGGACTTCGGGCTTGTGGACAAGGGCGCAACAGAGGGCGAGCTTCTGCTTCATACCTCCGGAAAGGGCGCGCGCCTTGCGGGTTTTGAACATCTCGATCTGCGAGTATATGTCCTTGATTGTGTCGTAGTTGGCTTCCACGGTCGTGCCGAAAACCGTCGCGTAAAAATTGAGATTCTCCTCGACGCTGAGGTCCTGGTAGAGGGCGAAGTGGCCGGGCATGTAGCCGATGGTGCGGCGTATGTCCTGGTAGTCGGCGACGACGTCCCTTCCGTTGACACTTGCCGTTCCGCTGTCCGCGAGGGTCAGGGTGGTCAGCACGCGGAAGAGGCTGGTCTTGCCGGCACCGTCAGGTCCGATGAGGCCGTAGATCTCGCCCTCGGAAATTTCGAGATTGATGTCATCAAGGGCCTTGACGGCCCCGTAGGACTTTGAGATGCCTTCGACCTTTATTGCAGTTCTGTCGGACATAGAGAGGCTATTTTCTGATGTATGCGTACATTCCGAGGCGGAGGGTGCCGTCGTTAGGGACGGAGACCTTGGTGGCGTAGACGAGGTCTGCGCGTTCGTCGCGGGTCTGGATGTTCTTAGGGGTGAATTCGGCCTGGTCGGAAATCCAGGTAAGGGTACCCTTGTACTCCTCAGGCTTTTCGGTGCCGTCGTCAGGGATGACGGTGAGGGTGTCACCGAGCTTGAGACCTGCGAGTTGGGCGGTGGTGAAATATGCGCGCACGTATGTGCTTTCAAGGTCAGCAATCTTGAGAAGAGCCTTGCCGTTGGTGACGCTTTCGCCGGCTTCGACATACTTAGTGAGGACGGTACCGGAGATAGGGGCGGTGATGTGGCATTTGCTGAGCTGGTCAAGCTTCTGGGCAAGCTGGATGGCGTAGGTGCTCTTCTCGGACTGGACGCTCTGGTTGCCGCGCTCCCAGCTCTGCTCCTGGGCCTCCATCTTGTCCTTGAGGATGGTGATCTTGTCCTTTATGTCGTCTACCTGCTTCTGGGTGGCGGCGTTGCTCGCGAGAAGGCTGGTGTAGCGCTGGAGCTCGTTCTGGAGGCTGATGAGCTGGCTTTCGTCGGCCTTGCTCTGGCGCTTGACATCCACGAGACGTGATGATGAGCCGGCGATGCGCTGCTGGAGTTCGGCTATCTGGAGGCTGACCTGGACAGTGTCGATGAGGCCGATTTCGGTGCCGGCTTCGACCTTGGTGCCTTCGGTCACGTTGAACTCAAGGAGCTTTCCGCTGCTTTCAGCGGAAAGGGTGACGGTGGTGACGTTTATCTGGCCGCAGGCGTCGAATTCCATTTCGGATCTGCAGGATACGGCGAGGACTGCTATTGCTGCGAGAAGTATGTATGTGCGTTTCATTGTATGTCGGGTTTTAGGGGTTTTACTGGTTGTCCGGGGTGCCGAGTGTGTTCTGGAGGTCATAGAGAGCCATCATGTACTGGACGTCGTGGACATCGTAGTTGAGGCGGGCTTTGAACTCTTCGTCAAGCATGCTGAGATAGTCATTCATCTTGAGGATGCCTTCCTTGTACTGGAGCTCGGCGGCCTTGCGGATGTTCTCGCGGAGGGTGATTATCTCCTCGTCGCGTGTGAGCACGTCAGCGGCCTTGTCTATTTCGCTCTCTTTCCGGGCGGCCTCGATGGAGGTGTTCAACAGGAAGCTGCTCCTGGCGAGTTCGATGCTGCGGGCGTTGGCGTCAGCCTTGGCGCGGTCGTTATGGAGGGTGTAGAAGTTACCGATGTTCCACTGGAGCTTAAGGCCGGCGACGAGGTAGGTGTCGAATTCGCCGGAGAGCATGTTGAGGCCCGGACGGCCGTAGCCTGCCTGGAGGTTGAGGTTAAGGCGAGGTGAGAGGCCGGCGCTTATCTGGTCCCGCTGGAGTTGGGCCTGCTTGGCCTGTGCGTCAAAAAGGGCAAGCTCGGGGCGGTTGACTTCCGTCGCGAGCGTGCGGACGATTGACGGGGCGCGGAACTCTCCGTTCGGGCTGATTTCGCTGCCGGTAAGGAGGCTGAGCATTTTGACGTATGCTTTGCGGTCGGTCAGCAGGGAGACGTTCTGCTGTTCGCAGGAGAGGAGGTTGACCTTGATCTGGTCCTTGTCGGACTCATATGCGACGCCGGCGTTTCCGAGGGCTGTCACTTCTTCGAGACTGCGCTCGAGGCTGGCCTTGAGGAGGTCGTCGAGCTTGAGCTGGCGGTCGATGAGGACGATGCCGAGGTAGACGTTCTGGACTGTGGAGCGGATGGAGTAGAGGTTGACATCGAGCTGTTTGGACTTGACGTCAGCACCCGCATCGACGAGTTTGCGCTTGATGCCGGTCGCGCCGCCGTCCCAGATCTGCTGGGTGAGGTCTGCGGTGACGCCGTACTGGTCGTGGGGGATGTTGAATTCGAAGCCCGGCATCTCGAACGGCATCTCAACGACGTCGGACTGCCATTTCACGCTGCCGGAAACGCTGAGCTGAGGAATCCAGGCCATGGCCGCGTTGCTCAGGTCATACTTGCGCGAGGTTTCGATAAGGTTGTACTCCTCGATTTGCGGATAGTTCCGGTAGGCCATCGAGATGCACTCCTCGAGACCCGGCTGACAGAGGGCCTGGGAAGGCAGCAGAACGGCAAGAGCCGCAAAGATTGTTTTGTTGATAGTGTTCATATGGGATTATTGTTTTCTTACGGTTTGAGGCGGGCAGTGACGAGCGCGA
Source organism: Candidatus Cacconaster caballi (assembly GCA_018065695.1). GTDB lineage: Bacteria > Bacteroidota > Bacteroidia > Bacteroidales > UBA932 > Cacconaster > Cacconaster caballi. The sequence continues at coordinate 15,320 of JAGHST010000018.1, forward strand.
CCGCTTCTTTCTTGCGGGCCGCGTAGAAGGCTTCCTTGGCAGGGGAGTCCATCTTCAGGACATTTCTGACCATAGGTTCGAAGAGCAGCGGGGCGGCGCAGACGGTTATGATGTCCGTGATCAGGTCGTTGAATTCTATTTTTCCGAGCTCGCCGGAAGCGACGGCGTTTTCAGTCCTGGTCTTGTGGGCGCGGAAGGACTGGCCCATGTGGCTGTCGAGCTCCCCGACAAAGTCGGCAAGGATGTCCGGCTGGTCTTTTGTGACCTCAAGAATGAGGGAGAGATGGTCTTTGTAATCGCAGAAAAAGTCGAAGAATTTCTCTGTGACCTTGCCGATGAGTTCGACATCGTGGACTCCGGTTATCATTATTTCTTTCAGCTCGCCCATCATTTCGCGCATATAGCCTTCCATGACCTTGATGAAAATGTGCTCTTTGGTGCGGAAATAATAATGGAGCATAGCGTGTGTGACGCCTGCTTTTGAAGCTATCAGAGTGGTGGTTGCGCCTTTGAATCCCTTTTCTGCGAAGAGCTCTTCAGCAGCTTTAAGGATTTCGGTTTCCTTGTTGTTGGTCTGCATGGTTAACTGATTTGTTTAACAGCATTGTTAATAAACATACAAACATAAGTCAAATTTCCGATTATTACAATGGATATTGTTAAAAAATCTTTGAAAGCCCTACAAAGGTTGGTGGGTGGGCCGTGAAACGTAGCTCGTTTACGCCTTCAAAGCATGTCTGTTCTGTTCACCCGTACAGACGAATGACTTTTTAATAATCCGGGAGGAAAGTTACTGTTTCCACCGTGAAGGAAGTCTCTCCGCCTGCCGCAAGGCGGGAGAAGATTCCACTCCGGTCGCAGGCAAGCCCCTTTCGGGGAAATGCGCCCGGAAGCGGAACTTCTCCCGCCTTGGATTCGTGTTACATCTTTCCTCCCGCAGAATTTTTGGACATTCTTAAGAACTTGTAACTCCTGCGAGACATACGCTTTTGCATTCGTATACCGATGTCTGTTTTGAGCAGTCC
>JAGHST010000017.1 GCA_018065695.1 Candidatus Cacconaster caballi
GCGAACGGAGTTCCTCCGAAGGTTGCTGCCAGTCAGCCCGGAGCCGTCATGATATATAGAAAGAGGATGACCTCTAAGTCCTAATGGACTTTTTAGTCACCGGCTTCATTTTTCACCATTGTTGATAACTTGTGGAAAATTATGGAAGCAAATGTAAGAAAGTGGAAGAAATATGGCTAATTTTGCAGACGTATGGCAAAATTCATAGGCGAATACAAGGCGAAGCTGGACGACAAGGGTCGTCTCATCTTCCCGTCCGCTTTCAAGGCAGGTATGGGTGATGAGCCGGACCTCCGTTTCGTGGTGAAGAAATCTCTCTTTGCCGAGTGCCTTGAAATGTACACATACCGGCAGTGGGAGAACGAATCCGAAGCCGTGAAGAGCAGGCTGAACTTCTTCAACAAGGAGCACGCTGAATTCTGGAGAGCATATATGAGAGGTACCGCAGTCGTGGAGCCTGACGGCAAACTCGGCCGCGTTTCCATCCCGAAGGAACTTCTATCAGGCATAGGAGTCAGCAAGGATGTCGTCTTTTCCGGAAGCAACCATATGATAGAAGTGTGGGCGAAAGAAAAATTCGATGCAGCCGGACTCGGCAGCGATGATTTTGTATCGCTTGCAGAAAAAATACTAGGATAGGAGAAACTGGTATGTCAGCCTATCACACACCGGTACTGCTTGAAGAAAGCGTATCTGCACTGAACATAAGGAAGGACGGTGTCTATGTGGATGCGACCTTCGGAGGAGGCGGACATAGCCGAGAGATCTTAAGCAGGTTGGGGCCGGAAGGCAGGCTGATTGCCTTCGACCGGGATGAAGATGCTCTGGCCAACGCACCTGATGACAGAAGGCTGACACTTGTGCACAACAACTTCAGATTCGTCCACAACTTCGTCCGCTATCACGGATTTGAGGCAGTGGACGGCATACTCGCAGACCTGGGGGTCTCGTCCCACCAGTTCGACACCGGAGAGAGAGGATTTTCATTCAGATTCAGCGCCCCGCTCGATATGCGGATGAACCGCAGCGCGAGTCTGAGTGCAGAGGTTATAGTAAATAGTTATAGCGAGGAAGAACTCGAGCGGATCTTCCGGATTTATGGGGAAGTGGAAAACAGCGGAAGGCTTGCGCGCCTCATCTGTGCGGGAAGGGATAAAAGCCCCATAAAGACGACAGACGATTTAGGCAGAACTATCGAGAGCGTTCTGCCTAAATTTTATGAACATAAATATTTGGCAAAGGTATATCAGGCCCTCCGCATAGAAGTGAACGGAGAGATGGAATCCCTGGAAGGGTTTATGGCGGGAGCCACGAGGTCACTTGCAAAGGGCGGAAGACTTTCGGTGATAACTTATCACTCACTGGAAGACCGCATTGTCAAGAACTGGATAAAGGCAGGCAACTCCTCAGGAGAGCCGTCAAAAGACATAATGGGAACAATAGCTTCACCCTACAGGCAGGTCAGCAAGAAGCCGATTCTTCCGAGAGAAGAAGAAATTGCCGGCAACACGAGGGCCAGAAGCGCGAAATTGCGCATAGCGGAAAAGAAATAGTATGAAAAACCTTGGCAGAATAAAGAAAGGCGTCATCGATTTCGCCAGCGGCGACCTGCTTATCAGGAAGGGCTTCGACAAGCAGCTCGGCTTCGTTTTCTATATATTCTGCTGCCTCTGCCTTTTCATAATGTGGAGCCTTATGGTTGAATCCCAGCTCGCACGCATCGAGGATAATAAAAGAATACTCAAGGATCTCAAGATAAATTATCAGCAGCGTACCCTCGACCTTGTCGGAATGAACAACCGCACCAAGGTCGATGAACTGCTCAAGAAGAACAACTCGACACTTCACGGGCCTGTGGATCCTCCTGCAGTGGTGAAAATAAAATAAGGAGAATGCAAATCAACACTAAAAAAGTCGGAATAGCCTATACGTTTGTGGTCGTCGTCGCACTGGTGGCCGTCGTGCGTATCATCGACTTGCAGTTCATCCACAAACCCACTCGCACCGTCAAGACCACGCGCACAGACCCTCTTGAATGTACCAGAGGCAGCCTGATGGCCTGCGACGGAAGATATCTGGCATTTTCCATCCCCGAGTACCGGCTTACCATGGACCCCTGCCAGCCGACTGACACCCTCTTTGACAATCAGATAGACGCCCTTGCCAAATCCCTGTCAGACTTCTTCAAGGACAAGAAAGCCTCTGAATACAAGAAAACCATTGTCCGCCATAGAAATGCCGGGAAAAGATTCCTCTATCTCAACAGGGAACTTCTTACATATCAGGAGATGAAAGCCGTGTCGGAATTCCCTATCCTGAGAGAAGGACGTCTTGGAGGAGGAAGAGGCTTCGAGAAGATTGACCACCGCACCTATCCTTACGGAAGGCTGGGCTTCCGCACATTGGGATATATCAAATCTCAGGATGACATACCGAAAATCGGTCTGGAGGGAAGTTGCGACAGTCTGCTCCGGGGGACTCCCGGCTCACAGCCGATGAAACTGACGGAGGGACGCAAATGGATAGTGGACTACGACCGCGAGACAGTACCGCCTATTGACGGATATGACATTCAGACCACCATCGACATAGATATGCAGGATGCGGCCCAGAAGGCTTTGTCCAGAACCCTTGGCAAGACCACGGACCTCCACGCCGGAACGGTGGTCCTGATGGAGGTCGCCACGGGAGAGATCAAGGCAATGGTCAATCTTGAGAAGACAAAAAACGGAGGTTTCGACGAGACGTACAACTACGCCATAGGCCGTCGCGGAGAACCCGGCTCCGTATTCAAGGCCGCCACTCTCGCGCTTCTGCTTGAAGACGGCAAGGTCAGTCTGGAGACCGAAATGCCTGCCACCGTCAACTGGCAATACGGCAAAAGGGTCTTTTCAGACCATTATCTTGACAAATACTCGACCATCTCCATCAAAAGAGGATTCGAAATCTCTTCAAACAACGTATTCAGAATACAGGCGGCCAACAATTATGACACCGACCCTGACAAATTCCTGAAACGATATACCGAAGAACTCCATATCACACAAGATTTTCCGTTTGAACTCAAGGGATTCGCCCACGCTCACATAAAGAAGACGTCGGACAAATCCTGGAACATATCCGACCTCCCGCAGACCGCAATGGGCTATTCCGTAGAGGTTACTCCTCTGCATACCCTCAATTTCTACAATGCCATCGCAAACGGTGGAATTATGGTCCGCCCTCATCTTCTCAGGAAAATTGAAAGAGACGGAGAGATATTCAAGGAATTCAATACTGAAACAATCGGCAGAGTATGCTCCGAGTCCACTGTTAAAAAGCTTCACGAAGCCATGTACGGGGTAGTTCACTCGGAAGGCGGAACAGGCTACTGGGTTTTCAAGGGCTGCAAGGTCAACGTGGCCGGAAAGACCGGTACGGCCAGAATCGTTTTCCCGGGGACAGGCCGTTATGAGGACAAGTATGGCAACAAGATGCATCAGGCAACTTTCATCGGTTTCTTCCCGTTCGAACAGCCGAAATACTCTATGATTGTCGTGGTCTATTCGGAACCGACAAAGGGCAACTTCTACGGTGCCACTTGGTGCGGGCCTGTATTCAGGGAGATTGCCGAATATGTATATGCATCATCGCCCGACCCGACGCATCCTGTTACGAAGATGGCCGAACTTCCTATAGCAGAACAGTTCGGGATTATTGACATCAGGGATGCAGCCGCTCAGGGCCTCACTCCCGACGTAAGAGGTTTGGGGTTGCGCGATGCTCTGAGTGAACTTGAAAAACTTGGATATGCCGTTTCATTCGAGGGCGCCGGAAAAGTTGCAGGTCAGATTCCAGCGCCGGGCGACAGCGCTACGGGAAACATAAGATTAATATTAAAGCAACATTATAACAATGAAACTGAGTAAGATACTGAAAGGGGCCGATATTGTTTCGGCCGAAGGGCCTATGGATGCCGACATCACAGCTCTCACTTTCGACAGCCGTACCTGCAGCGCCGGCTCGCTTTTCATTGCAGTCCCGGGCACCGCAGCAGACGGACACAGATTCATAGATAAGGCCGTTGAAGCCGGAGCAAAAGCCATCATCTATCAGGATGGAGAGTTCCACGGAAGATCCGACGTGACCTTCATCAAGGTCGCCAACAGCCGCAAAGCCCTCGCCATCGCAGCCGACAACTTCTATGGCCACCCTTCCGGAAAACTCAACCTTGTGGGAATCACAGGCACTAACGGCAAGACCACCACAGTCACACTGCTCTACAACCTTTTCACAAACCTTGGCTATTGCTGCGGACTGGTTTCTACAATAGCAAATTACATAGGTGATGAAAAAATCCCTACCGAGCATACTACGCCTGACCCGATTTCACTCAACGCTCTTTTCGCCGAAATGGTGGAGCGAGGATGCGAATATTGCTTTATGGAGGTCAGTTCCCACTCCATCGACCAGGACCGCGTGGCCTGCCTTGAGTTCAAGGTGGGGATATTCTCGAATCTTACCCACGACCATCTTGACTACCACAAGACTTTTGACGCTTACCGAGACTGCAAAAAGCGGTTTTTCGACAATCTTGGCAAAGACGCGTTCGCACTGACCAACGTCGATGACCGCAACGGAGAGATTATGGTCCAGAACACTGAGGCGAACGTGAAAACCTATTCCTGCCGCAGCGTTTCCGACTTCAAATGCAGAATCATCGAGGAAAGCCTTGACGGAATGCAGATTGATATGGACGGGACACAACTCTGGAGCCGTTTCATCGGTGCGCATAATGCATACAACCTCCTTGCCGTCTATAGCACGGCTATTCTGCTGGGAGCCGACCGGGAAGAGGTGCTGGTGAAGATGAGCGCGCTCGGTCCGGTGGCCGGAAGATTGGAATATGTCCGCGGAGGCGACGATATAACGGCAGTAGTGGATTACTCCCATACCCCCGATGCTCTGGAAAACGCACTTAAGACGCTGCGCGAGACAGGCCGTGACAATTGCCTGATCTGCGTCTTCGGCTGCGGCGGCAACAGGGACAAGACAAAGCGTCCGGAAATGGGCATCATAGCGGCCCGCTATGCGGACAAAGTCGTGGTCACGTCAGACAACCCGCGCAACGAGAATCCGGAAGAAATCATCCGCGACATCAAAGCGGGAATGGACGCGAAGGCCCGCTCCAGAACCCTTTTCATCACTGACCGCCGCGAAGCCATCAGGACTGCGATTATGACCGCTCCGAAGGGTGCCATCATACTTGTCGCAGGCAAGGGACACGAAGATTATCAGATTATCGGCAGCATAAAGCACCACTTCGATGACAAGGAAGTGATTGCCGAAACATTTGAAGAAATAAAATAGTTATGTTATACCATTTGTTCGACTATCTCCAGAGACAGGGATTGGATTTCCCTGGCGCAGGACTGATGCAGTACATTTCATTCCGCAGCATCTGCTGCGCGTTGGTTGCCATTCTCACGGCCTGGCTGCTGGGAGACCGGATTATCCGCTGGCTTCAGAAGAAGCAGATCGGCGAGACCATTCGCGACCTCGGCCTTGAAGGGCAACTGGCAAAGAAAGGCACCCCGACTATGGGCGGCATCATAATCATCATCTCCATACTTATCCCTATCCTGCTTTTCGGTGACCTCACCAACACCAGCGTCCAGCTTCTGATACTGACCACCGTATGGCTCGGAGCACTCGGCTTCATCGACGATTATATCAAGGTGTTCAAACACAACAAGGAAGGCCTGCCGGGCAAATACAAGATAGCGGCTCAGGTAGCGCTCGGGCTCACCGTTGGACTCGTCCTATACCTCACCTCACAGGACGGCATCAGCTACAGCCACACCACCATACCTTTCGTCAAGAACAATGAATTCGACTACAAGTGGCTGATTCCTTTCAACGGCCAGCTGGTCAGGGCATTGCAAGGCTGTCTGTACGTGTTGATAATCACATTCATCATCACCGCCTGCTCAAACGGCACCAACCTCGCGGACGGTATGGACGGTATGACAGCAGGTATCTCTGCCATCGTAGGTGCAACACTCGGCATCCTCGCATACCTTTCCGGTCACTTCGGATTTGCCGAATATCTCAATATAATGTTTCTTCCGGAAGCCGGTGAAGTGGCGGTCTATACCTGCGCATTCGTAGGAGCTCTGCTCGGATTCCTGTGGTACAACTGCTTCCCTGCCCAGGTATTTATGGGCGACACCGGCAGTCTCGCACTCGGCGGAATCATCGGTGTGTGCGCAGTCCTTATCAGAAAGGAGCTGCTTCTGCCGATTCTCTGCGGAATCTTCCTTGTGGAGAGCCTTTCCGTAATCATACAGAGGTATTATTTCAAATACACCAAGAAAAAGACAGGTACCGGAGTCAGGGTATTCAGAATGAGCCCGCTCCATCACCATTTTCAGAAAGAGAACCCTGACGCGCTGTGCCAGGTGCCGCACAGGATTCACCCTGAAAACAAGATTGTCGTAAGATTCTGGATTGTTTCCATAATCCTTGCAGTCCTCACAATAGTAACGTTAAAGATAAGATAATCAAAAATATGAAACGAATTGTAGTCCTCGGTGGAGGCGAAAGCGGCGCAGGAGCGGCAGTCCTCGCAAAGGTAAAGGAGTTCGACGTATTCCTCTCCGACAGCGGTGTTCTCAAGGACAAATACAAAGAAATGCTTGCCGGATGGAATATCCCTTTTGAAGACGGAGGCCATACGGAGGAAAAGATTCTCAATGCGGATCTCGTGATCAAGAGTCCCGGAATCCCTGACAACGCTCCCCTGATTGTCAAATTGCGGGAGAAGGGCACGCCGGTCATATCGGAAATCGAGTTTGCAGGCTATTTTGACACGGCAAAGAAAATCTGCATAACCGGAAGCAACGGCAAGACAACAACAACTTCCCTTATATATTACCTTCTTCAGAACGCCGGTCTCAACGTGGGTCTCGGAGGCAATATAGGCAAAAGTTACGCTCTGCAGGTAGCAACCGAGCAGCACGATATCTACGTATTGGAACTGAGCAGCTTCCAGCTCGACGGGATGTACGACTTCAAAGCCGACATAGCGATTCTTATGAACATCACTCCGGACCATCTGGACCGTTACGACCACTGCTTCCAGAATTACATCAATGCCAAATTCCGAATCACGCAGAATATGAATGAAGACGACTGCTTCATTTTCTGTTCCGATGACGAAGTCACCATAGGCGAGCTCAACAAAATTGTCCTCAGAGCCAAGATGCTTCCTTTCACACAGGAGCGGAAAGTGGAACAGGGTGCCTATGTGGAAGACGGAAAGATGTATGTAAGATATGGCGGGGAAGAATACGAAATGTATCTGAGGGAACTTGCGCTTGAAGGACGCCATAATATCTACAACTCTATGGCGGCGGCCATTACCGGCAAGATAATGAACATAACCAACGAGACTATCCGCAAGGCACTCTCATCTTTCGAAGGCGTCGAGCACCGCCTTGAAAAAGTGCTGACAGTGGGAGGCGTTCTTTATATTAACGATTCCAAGGCTACCAACGTCAACTCCACGTGGTATGCTCTTGAAAGTATGAAGACCCCTACGGTTCTCATTCTGGGAGGAACAGACAAAGGCAATGACTATGAACCTATTGCGCAACTTGTCAAGGACAAGGTGAAAGCAATTGTCTGCCTCGGGGTGGACAACAGGAAGATACGAGGATTCTTCGGGGACAAGGTGGTGGCGGAAACTCACAGCGCAACCGAATGCGTCGAGTTCTGCGCTTCCATAGCTCAGCCTGGCGACACGGTACTCCTGAGTCCGTGCTGTGCGAGCTTCGACCTTTTCAAGAATTATGAAGACAGGGGACGGCAGTTCAAGGAGGCCGTAAGACATCTGTAAACCATACGCTATGAAGGATTTCTGGAAACTCAAGGGAGATAAGGTAATATGGATTATCGTCGTGTTGTTCGCGATGATATCCGTACTTGCCGTCTTCTCGTCAAGCAGCTATCTGGCTTCCTCGAAGGATGTGCCCAAGACAGCCATCTTCCTCGAGCAGATAAAATCCGTTTCCCTGGGTTTCATGGCTCTCTTCTTCTGCTACCTGATTCCACTCAGATTCTACCGGGCATTTTCATTCATTCTGTTCGGTCTGTCCGGCCTGATGCTGCTGATGCTCTTCATACCGGGCTTGCAGGATGTCAAGAACGGCGCGATAAGGGGCATCAAGTTCTTCGGCCATACTATCCAGGTCTTTGAATTCGCCAAGGTCGGAGTCATACTCTATCTGGCAAAAGCTTTGGAAAAATGGGAGGACAGCCTATACGATTTCAAGGACTTCGCCCTGAAGATTCTGCTTCCGGTAGGCGCCGTCTGTTTCATCGTGATGATGAACAGTTTCTCTTCCGCCCTGCTGATTGGAATGGTCAGCTTCCTCATCCTCTTCTTTATGGACGTAAGATTCAAAAACATATTGATTACCCTGGGCATTCTTGCAACATTGATACTGTTGATGTTCGGAATCTACCACGCCTTCTACGCAGGTCACCCTGAGCGTCAGAAGTCGAGCCTCGGCAAAGTATTCAATCGTTTCGGTACGGTGGAAGGGCGCTTCCAGGACTTCATCGGCGAGCATCTTGAAGATGAGACAGTCGAATTGAGCGAAGCTGAAAAAATGAAGATGGAAGATGAACAGAGGCAGAGCGAAAATGCCAAGATAGCAATCTCCGAAGGCGGACTCTTCGGGAAAGGGCCGGGAAAGAGCACCCAGAGATACTCTCTCTCAATGGCATTTTCCGACTTCATCTATGCATCCATCATCGAGGAGTACGGACTCATTATCGGAGGCATCGGAGTGCTGACGCTATATCTGGTGTTCCTGTTCCGATGCATACGGCTCTGCATCAGATGCCGCCAGAGCTACTCATCCGCTCTTGTCATTGGCCTTTCATTCCTCATAATCTGCCAGGCATTCCTGCATATTCTGGTCAATGTCAGACTTATACCGATCACAGGGCACACTCTGCCGCTCATCAGCCACGGTGGCACTGCATACCTTGTGCTGAGCGCGGCTTTCGGAATGATACTTTCCGTGAACAAGCAGCTCGACAAGCAGGCTGCGAGGGAGGCGATGAATCAAACTTTGATAGAACAAAACAAGGATATAGAAAATGAACAAGCCACGTATAATAATTAGCGGAGGCGGCACCGGAGGCCATATCTTCCCCGCCATTTCCATTGCAAATTCAATCAGGGAAATCAACCCCGATGCTGAGATTCTTTTTGTCGGCGCCATCGGAAAGATGGAGATGGAGAAAGTGCCTGCCGCAGGCTACCGGATTGTAGGACTGCCTGTTGCCGGTTTGCAGAGGAAACTTTCCCTGAAGAATCTTTCCCTTCCTTTCAAGGTTGTCGGAAGCATCTGCAAGGCACGCAGAATAATCCGCGAGTTCAAGCCTGACGTGGCGGTGGGTGTGGGAGGTTTCGCCAGTGCGCCGCTCCTTTGGAGCGCCGAGCGTATGGGTATCCCCTGCCTCATTCAGGAGCAGAACTCTTATGCGGGCCTTACCAACAAGATAGTATCAAAAAGGGCGAAACGCATCTGCACCGCTTATGAAGGTATGGAGCGGTTCTTCCCTGCCGACAGAATCATCCTGACCGGCAACCCCATCAGAGGGGAAATCCGCCGATACGGAGAGCAGGACAAAGCGGAAGGTTACAATCTATATGGTCTGGACCCGAAGAAGAAGACCATATTCATAGTGGGAGGAAGTCTCGGTTGCGGCACTCTCAACAGGACAATGCGCCGTTGGGTGGAAGAGCGCGGCGAAAGCGCCGGATACCAGATTATCTGGCAATGCGGCAAATTCTACAAGGAAGGCGTTGATGAATTCATGAAAGGACGCTGCGTCGGCAATCTCTTCTACACAGACTTCATCAAGAGAATGGACCTGGCATACGCAGTTGCGGACGTTGTGGTATCGCGCGCCGGAGCCGGCACCATTTCGGAACTTTGCGTGGCCGGAAAGGCTTCGATTTTCGTACCTTCTCCAAATGTTGCGGAAGACCACCAGACGCACAATGCGATGGCACTGGTCGGCAAGGATGCCGCTTTGCTGGTAAAGGATTCCGAAGCCGTGGATAAACTCATAGATGAAATGGAGAGCCTTCTGAATGATGATGCGAGAATAGCCTCTTTCGAGGAAAATATAATGAAATTGGGCAGGAAAGACGCTTCCTCCGTCATTGCCCGCGAAGTTCTGAAATTAGTGAAAGAATAGTATGCAGTACACCGATTACTATTTCATAGGGATAGGCGGCATCGGAATGAGCGCCATTGCAAGATACTTCAAGCATCAGGGCTTCAGAGTATCCGGCTACGACAGGACACCTTCTCCTCTGACACTACAACTCGAGAAGGAGGGTATAACCATACACTATGAAGACAATGTGGAGGCCATACCGTCCGACGTAAGTCACACTTTTGTAATCTACACTCCCGCTGTACCTGAAACATTGAATGAATTGAGATACGTACGCGAGAAAGGATACGCTCTGGTCAAGAGGTCACGGGCCCTCGGAGAAATTTCCCGGGGCAGTAAATGCCTTGCGGTCTCAGGTACCCACGGCAAGACGACAGTCAGCACCCTTCTGGCACACATTCTGACCGACTGCGGCGAAGGATGCAACGCCTTTTTGGGCGGCATCTCCAAAAACTACGGGTCGAATCTGCTGCTGAGCAGTAACAAAGTGCTTGTGGCGGAAGCCGATGAGTTCGACCGCTCTTTCCTTCAGCTGCATCCCGACATTGCTGTCATCACAGCCACCGATGCCGATCATCTGGATATATACAGCGACCTCGAACACGTACGTGAAGCATTCGGTCAATTCGCATCACAAGTAACGGAAGAGGGTTTCATCCTTGTCAAGAAAGGGGTGGAAGTGCCGCTTGCAGGTGCCGCAGCCAAGGTGCTCCGGTACTCTTACAACGAAAAATGCGATTTCTATGCTTCAGACATCCGGCCTCTGGACGGCGGCAGATTCGATTTCGCCATAAACTATCCGGAAGGACGCATAGAACACTGTACCTGCGGCATCGCGGGATGGGTGAATGTGGAAAATTCCGTTGCTGCCGCGGCTATGGCACTGCTTCACGGCGTCAAAGCGGAAGAGATAAGGAAAGCCCTTGCTTCCTTCGCGGGAGTCAAGCGCCGCTTCGACATTCATATCAATACGCCTGAATGCTCGTACATAGACGATTACGCCCATCATCCCAACGAAATCAAGGCGGCAATCAGCTCCATCAGGAACATATTTCCCGGAAGGAAAATATGCGGGATATTCCAACCGCACCTATACACACGCACAAGGGATTTTGCAGATGAATTCGCACTGGCCCTGAGCAATCTGGATTCTCTTATCATGCTTCAGATATACCCTGCCCGCGAGGAACCTATTGAAGGAGTGAGCGCATCCCTGATATTCGACAAAGTGGCTCTGCAGGACAAGGTACTCATTTCGAAGGAGCAGCTTCTCGACACTGTCGCAGGGCGCGACATAGACTGCCTGGTCACTTTCGGTGCAGGCGATATTGACCGATTCATCAATCCTATTAAAGAACAACTCATTAGCAGATATGGGAATTAAAAGGATATTGATAACTTCACTTGTCTGCTTTCTGGCAGTTTCTCTTTTTGCCGGCTACTTCTACCACGTGGGAACGTTCGCCGCAGCAAAAGGCAGAGAGGTCGCATGCTCAAAAGTGAACGTTCATATTCTTGACTCGCTCGAAAGTTCAGCCATAGAAAGAGGAGACGTAAGAAAGATGCTCGACACCGCGTTGGTCGGAAAGAAAATAGACAGCATCGATCTTAGCCTGATAGAGCGCAGGATACTGTCCCACGGAGAGATACGTACCTCCAAAGTTTATATCTCGCCGGGCGGGGCGCTCAACGTTGCGGTGACACAGAGAAAGCCTGTGGCCAGATTCGAAAATCCTACCGAAAGATACTACAGCGATGAGTACGGATACCTCTTCCCTGTAAGCAAACATATAGAAGTGCCTGTCGTTACAGGCTCCATACCTTTGAGCAGAGGAAGTGATTTCAAGGGATACACTTCGAGCGAAGAGGCTCTTTGGATTAATGGCATCATTTCCTTCATACAGGAGACCGGCAAAGACCCGTACTGGAAAAAACATATCCAGCAAATTGATATCGGCTCCAACGGAGATATACTGCTGTATCTGGATTGCGGAGCTGAAAAAATCATTTTCGGAGACTGCCGGAACATAGTGTCCAAGTTGAAGAAGCTCAGAGCTTACTACGAGAATATAGCTCCCCGGCACGAAGCGAATACCTTCTCCACCGTCAACCTGAAATATAAAAATCAAATAATATGTAAATAATATGAGTAATTACGTAGCTTCATTGGATTTCGGCTCATCGAAGATTGCGCTGGCAGTCGGTGAGAAAACCGAAAACGGCATCAGGGTCGTCAGCTACAACGATGCCGAATCAGTAGGAATCAAGTGTGGCGAGATTGTCAAGGAGCTTCAGGTGATAGAAGCGATAGGGCAACTCCGTCAGAGAGCGGAAGAGGAGATAGGAGAACCTCTGGAAGAGGTTGTCATAGGAATCTCCGGAAAATTCATCCACAGCAGCGACATATCCTGCAAGGTGCTGCGCGGCAACAAGGACAGTTATGTCACCAAAGAAGAGCTGGCTTCCATAACAAAAGCCCGCTACAACTCCCAGCTCGACAACGACGAGGTTGTTTTCGAAGCCATTCCTCAGCGTTACAACATCGATGACAATATCGGATTCAGCCACGACGACCTGATCGGAATGAAGGGACAGACCATCGATGCTTCATTCAAATTGTTCTATGGAAAGAAATCCATCATTTCACGCCGTCGTGAAATTGTGGAGGCCTGCGGCCTCAAGGTAAAGAAAGCGATTCTTTCACCGATAGCATCGGCCCGCGCCGTTCTCACAGAGCAGGAGATGGAAAATGGGGCGGCACTTGTGGATATCGGGAAAGGAGTTACTGAAATCGCTATCATCAAGGACAATGTGGTCAGAGACGTATATTCCATACCGTTCGCCGGAGAATCCGTTACGACCGATATCAAGAAGGTGACCAACACCACAGCCAAGTGGGCGGAGGCCATCAAGGTACTCCACGGCAGTGCCTGCTCCGACTTCACTCCGGAAAACAAGAAGCTGATTCTCAAGGGCGCTGACAACTCAAGCGAAGGCGAGGTTGAACTCAGCCTGCTCTCTTCGGTGATTGAAGCCAGGCTCAGTGAAATTTTCGACGCTGTAAAATATTTCATCGACAGCTCTGAAGACGGTAAAAAGCTTTCAGCCGGAGTCGTCCTGACCGGAGGGACTTGCTATATGGAGAACATCCAGCAGCTCGCATCGGCGTTGCTCGGACAGAAAGTAAGAATAGCCGCACCTCGCGGCTCCATTGCATCGGACAGCGCTGAAACCGCTTTTGATGCTTATGCTTCCACTGCTGTCGGTCTGATTCTTGAAGACAACGAAGGAATACTCTCTCACGCTACGGACAGCAACACGCCTGTGATAAAAATTGAAGCGCCTATGCCGGCACAGGCTGAAGTCAAAGCTCAGGATACGGAAGAGAATATGATTTTCAAGGAAGAGCCTCGCCAGGATGATGCCGAGTACCGTCGCCAGAAGAAAGAAGCGGAAAAAGAAAGAAAAGAAAAAGAAAAGGCTGAGAAAAAGCGCATCGAAGAAGAAAAGAGGCAGAGGGAGCGTGAGGATAAAGCACGAAAAAAAGAGAGTTCCGGTGGATTTTGGGGTTCACTGTTTTCAGAAACAAAAGATAACGCATAATTGATATGGACAAGAATTTAATTCCGACGAACTGGGGGAAAAGAGGCAACATCATTTCAGTGATAGGCGTAGGAGGTGGAGGCGGTAACGCAGTCTCTTTCATGTACTCCCAAGGCATCAAGGATGTCGATTTCGTAATATGCAACACAGACCGTCAGGCACTGGAGAACAGTCCTGTACCGGTCAAGATCCAGCTCGGAGAAATCACCACCAAAGGTCTTGGTGCGGGAACGGATTTCAACGTCGGCCGCAAGGCTGCACAGGAATCCATTGAGGAAATAAGCAGAATTTTCCACGAAGACACGGAAATGGCTTTCATCACCTGCGGTATGGGTGGCGGCACAGGCACCGGAGCGGCTCCGATAATCGCTCAGGTAGCAAAAGAAAAAGGTCTTCTGACAGTAGGAGTCGTGACGATTCCGTTCCGCGACGAAGGAGTTGAAGCCCTATATCGTGCAGGCGAAGGCATAAAGGAACTCAGCAAACACGTGGACAGCATTCTGGTCATAGACAATCAGAAACTCTACAACCTTTTCGGTAAGCTCAATGTCTTCTCGGCATTCCCTAAGGCTGATGAAGTGCTGGCAACTGCCGTGAAGAGCATCGCTGAAATCATCACCAGCACAGGTTACATCAACGCCGATTTCGCCGACGTGAAGAAAGTGATGCAGAACAGCGGTATGGCAATTATGGGTATTGGCGTCGCAAGCGGTCCTGAGCGTGCCATACAGGCAGTGGAGCAGGCATTCAACTCCCCGTTGCTGAACGATCTCAACCTCGGAAACGTAAAGAACGCCCTTGTCAACATCACTACAAGCAGCGAAGAGAGCAAGGCAGCCACAATGGAGGAACTCTCCCAGATAATGGATTATATCAAGAACTACACCGGTGAGATGTCCAATTTCAAACGCGGTATCGTCAGGGACGACAATATAGGAGATTCCATAAGTGTGACCATTGTTGCTACAGGCTTCAACCTCACTGAATTGCCGGCAGTCGATCCTTCGACGGTGCAGAAAGGCAGCAGAATTGACGTAAAATATACCCCGGATTCTTTCAAAAACAGAAAGAGAGGATTACCTTTGCCTTCCACTAACGAACTGAATGTAACCAAAGTCAGAATAACAGGCACTCCCGCTCTTATCACCGAGGACCCGCATCGGATAGAGGAACTTGAATCGGAACCGTCCTACATCAGAAGGGAACAGATGATCAACATCCGTAAGGAAACTGCCCCGGAAGTTGTGCCTGACAACGGAGATGAGGTTGAAACAGAAGTGAAAGAGGAAGCAGAAGAGGTATAGGAACACATTATGGAAAGAAAAAGAAGAGTGCGTTTTGCACCGAGCCCGACAGGTCCGCTTCATATGGGCGGCGTCCGTACAGCATTGTATAACTATCTCTACGCAAAGCAGGCCGGAGGCGATTTCATACTCCGTATAGAAGATACCGATTCCCAGCGCTTTGTGCCGGGAGCGGAAAAATACATCGTTGATTCGCTGCGATGGTGCGGCATCTACCCCGACGAAGGAGTTGATGCCGAGGGCAACATAGTGGAAACGCCATCTGAAAGGCATCCCCACGCCCCATATCGCCAAAGCCAGAGGAAAGGCATCTACCGCAAATATGCCGAAGCGCTCGTTGAAAAAGGCTATGCCTACTATGCTTTCGACACATCGGAAGAACTTGCAGCCCTTCGCGCAGAAGCTGAAGCCAGGAAGCAAACCTTCACTTACAACTGGGAAAACCGCGGCAGACTCCGCAACTCGCTGACTCTTCCAGCCGAAGAGGTCAAACGGCTCATAGAGACAGAAACCCACTGGACCATCCGCTTCAAGATTCCGGAAAGCAGGACCGTCGTGATGGACGACCTTATCCGCGGCCATATTGAAGTCAACAGCAGCACATTGGACGACAAGGTACTGTGGAAACGCACAGACGAACTTCCTACCTATCATCTTGCAAACATTGTGGATGATCACCTTATGGAAATCACTGAGGTCATACGCGGTGAAGAATGGCTTCCTTCCCTGCCACTTCACTATCTTCTCTACGAGGCATTCGGATGGCAGGATTCCCAACCGCGCTTCGCCCACCTCTCATTGCTTCTCAAACCTGACGGCAAGGGCAAACTCAGCAAGAGGGACGGTGACCGGCTCGGCTTCCCTGTCTTCCCGTTGAAATGGGTGAACGCCGAAGGAGAAGTTTCCCGCGGATACCGCGAAGACGGCTACTATCCTGAAGCATTCGTCAATATGCTGGCAATGCTCGGCTGGAATCCGGGCACCGAGCAGGAACTCTTCACCGTAGATGAGCTCGTTCCTGTCTTCAGCCTGGAAAGAGTCATCAAATCGGGAGCTAAATTCAACGCCGACAAGGCCAGATGGTTCAATCAGGAGTATCTGCGCAAGAGAAGCACTTCCCTCCTGACGGAAGATTTCAAGGCCCTCAACGGCCAAAAAGTCAAAGGCTTCAGCGATGCCTACATAGGGCAGGTCCTCGACCTGATGAAGGAGCGCGCCCACTTTATGACAGAAATGTGGGACCTGGTTTCCTACTTCTTCGAAGCTCCTCAATCTTTCGACGAGGCTTCGGTTGCCAAATTCTGGAAAGACGAGGTGAAGGAGCTGATGCCGCGTGTCGTGGAATGCATTTCGTCAATTGAACCTTTCACGAAAGAAAACATAGAGACCACCCTCCACGAATTGATCACTTCCAACCAGTGGCCTATGGGGAAGGTGATGAATTCACTGAGGCTCTTCCTTGTAGGAGTGTCGAAAGGTCCGGGTGTGGCCGATATGATGGCTCTTTTCGGGAAAGAAGAGACTTTGAAAAGAATAAACAGTGCAATTGCAAAACTCAATTGATATGAAATTTGTCGGAATGGCCTGCGACCACGCAGGTTATGAGATGAAGGAAGCGCTCAAGCCGCTTCTGAAGAGTCTCGGATTCGAAATAAAGGATTACGGAACAAACTCATCCGAAAGTGTCGATTACCCTGATTTCGCCCACCCTCTTGCAGAAGCCGTCGAAAACGGCACAGTTTGCTTCGGAGTGGCAATATGCGGATCCGGCAACGGCATCTCCATGACATTGAACAAGCATCAGGGTGTCCGTGCAGCCCTTTGCTGGAACGCGGAACTCGCTTCGCTGGCCAGACAACACAACGACGCGAACGTTCTGTCGCTCCCTGCCCGCTTCATCAGCCGGGAGAGTGCGGAAGAGATAGTAAAAGCCTTTTTTGCAGCTTCGTTCGAAGGCGGACGTCACCAGCGCCGCGTGGAGAAGATTGCCTGTCGGTAGCCTATGGCTGAATATCTTACGCTTGCTGACTGTCCACTCGAAGGTATCTCCGAATTCTTCGAGGAGCATCTTTCCCACGACATTGCCGACTATCCCGGAGGCATCGTACTGCCGATGGACAAACCATACAGGTGGACATCGGCAGATGTTGTCAGAAAGTGCAAATTCGCTCTCGGGAAGCATTTCGGCCAGCGCAATATAAAAGTAGGGCACGCCGGCACACTTGACCCTCTTGCCACCGGCCTGCTTCTTGTATGTGCCGGCAAGGCCACAAAAGTCGCGGAAGAGTTGCAGTCCCACGGCAAGGAATATATCGCCGTAGTCGAATTCGGCGCCACAACCGCTTCGTTCGACCTTGAGCAGCCGATAGACTGTACCTATCCTTTCGGGCATATAACAAAAGAGGGCGTTCTTGAAGCGCTCACGGGGTTTGTCGGAGAGCAGGAGCAGGTGCCGCCTACTTTCAGCGCCAAAATCATCGGAGGAATGCGAGCCTACGAATATGCCCGCTCCGGAGAGAGCGTGGAACTACGCAAGTCGATTATAACCATCGACAGATTGGAACTGCTGGAGTTTTCTCCTGCAGGTGCAGCGCCATCCTCCAATACGCTGCTGCCGGACCATCGGTCCAAGACGGATCTCGAAGACGTTCGCCACATCCACAACTATCACACATCCGCCTCTGAAAGCGAAGGTGGAAGGCCGACAGCCACACTGCTGATAAGGTGCAGCAAAGGCACCTACATCCGTTCACTCGCACGGGACCTCGGCCTTGCACTCGGTTCGGGCGCCTACCTTACAGCCTTGCGACGCACAGCATCGGGCCCTTTCAAAATACAGTAGTTTATGAAAAAGATACCGCTTCCGTTCAGATTGTTCAAGAACTACGTCCGTCTGATCTCAGAGAGCATATATTATAAGGAAATCTACGTCCAGGGCATTGAGAACCTGCCGCCTGAAGGCACCGCGACAATCGTGGCCTCCAATCACCAGAACAGTATGAACGATGCCTTGGCCATTCAGATGGCCATCAATGACCGCAAGCCGCACTTCATCGTCAGGGGAGACATTTTCGGTGTCAACCCGTTGCTGAGCAGATTTCTCACGGCTCTCGGCCTGCTTCCGGCATTCAGACTCAACCGGGAAGGTGCGGAGGCGATGAAGCAGAATTCGGAAAGTTTCAGCGCCGCCGAACGGGCCGTTGCGGAAGGAGAGACTCTCGTCATATTCCCGGAAGGAGGACACGCCTGGGGGCACTGGCTCTGTATGTTCAAGAGCGGAATGGCAAAAATGGCTCTGGATGCGGCCTCTCAAACTGATTTCAAGAAAGAGATATATATCGTTCCGGTCTGCAATCACTACTCTTCATACTACGGCATAAGAGTGAGCCTCATTGTACGCTTCGGAGAGAAAATTCCGGTCAGCCCATTTTATGAACTCTACAGAGAAAAACCGAGGACAGCAGAGAGAAAACTGACGGAATTGGTACGCTCCGGGATTGAAAAAATGGTTCTCGACCAGAAGGACAAGGAGTTCTACAATGAGATGGAATATCTGCGGCAGGGAAAGGCCGGTGCCGAATTTGCCGCCGCATCCGGATATGACCCGTCCGATTTCCCTCAAAGGTTCGAAAGTGATAAAATCTTCATAGAAAGATTTCTGGAGGCACGTCATGCGGAAAACGCTTGTTTCAAAGTCGTAAAGGTTGAAGAAGGTATGAGCGTGGAAGATTGTGCCTTGAAGCAGATTGAAGAGCAGAATGCCGCCAAGGCTGCAGAAGCGACGGGCCAACGCACCTGCGCAGAGGCGGAGAGCCTTCTTTTGGACGTACGCGCCTTTCTTTCGGAAATAAAGAAGGCCGGGCTTTCAGACTGCCATTTCGACAATCGTCCGCAACTGGGGAAAGTCCTGCTGAGAAGTGCTCTGCTCATAATGCTTCTGCCGCTTGCACTCTTCTGCCTATGGCCATCGGCATTTTGCTGGTTCATCCCGAAAGCAGTAAATTCCAGAGTCAGAGACAAGATGTTCGAAGGAACTTTCCTTATAGGGCTGAATGTCCTGATTATCCTGCCCCTTGCGGCTGTCATCACACTTGTGGCAGTGAGCATGAAATTCACTCTTTTGCTGGCCCTGATTCATATCCTGATGTTCCCCGCAATTCTGCTGTTCGAATGGCACTACTGCCAGGCGGTGAAGGAGACAGTCGCCCTTTGGAGATGGCTCAAAGCCAGGAGCCGCGGAATGACAAAAAAGCCCGAGGAAATGAGAAACTCCATCCTCGAGCGTGTAAAAGACGTTGTAAACTTTTGATTTTTAAGTATAGAGGCCTCCGTTGATGGAGATGCACTGGCCTGTGATGTAGGCAGCATCCTCTGAAGCGAGAAAACCCACCAGAGCTGCTATCTCCTCAGGTTCTCCGAACCGGTTGAGCGGAATCTGCTTTTTGAGTTCAGCCTCGTCCAGTCCCTCCACCATATCGGTCTTCACGAAACCCGGAGCAATTGCGTTGACAGTCACCTTCTTCTTGCCAATCTCCTGAGCCAGGGCCTTTGTAGTGGCGATTATTGCACCTTTTGCAGCAGAATAATTGGTCTGTCCCGGCAGCCCCATAAGGCCTGAAACAGATGCCATATTGATGATTCTGCCGTGCTTGTGGATGAGCATAGGCTGCAGGAGAGCCTTTGTTACGTTGTAGAATCCGTCCAGTGTAATCTGAAGCACTCTGTTCCAGTCATCCTTTTCCATAAATATCAGAAGATTGTCCCTTCTGATTCCGGCGTTGTTGACAAGGACGTCCACATATTCGCCAGGGTGTGATTCCTGCCACTTTCTTATGGCATCGGCGGTATCTTCTGCGTTGCTGACGTCGAACTTCATAAGTTCACCGTCGCTGCCCGCCTCACGGACCATTGCAAGAGTCTCCTCTGCTTTCTGATCGTTAGAAGTGTAGTTGATGAGAATGTTGAAGCCCATGGAAGCGAGTTTTACGCTTACTGCACGGCCTATGCCGCGGCTGGCTCCTGTTACCAATGCGTATTTCATAATTATGCTTTGAATTGCTTTTTGATTTTCGAATGGCCGATGATTTCGGCACAGGTATATAGAGACGTCATGGAGACTCCCAGTATTCCGTGCAGATTTAGACTCTGTCCAGTCATCAGCACATTGCGGACAGGCGTCTGCGGACTGATGAGGGTGGTGATTGGAGAGTGCCAGTCCTTGTTGATGCCGAAAGCTGAACCGTCCGGAGTGGAAGTATAATCCTGATAGGTAAGCGAAGTGCTGGTCGAGTAGAATTCGATGGACTTTTCCAGCGATGGGATAACCTGCGAAGCGGCCTTGATGCATCGCCGCGCCATCATTTCCTTTATTTCTTCATACTCCTTTCCCCGAAGCATCGGAGATGTTCCTTCCCATTCGGATACAAGTTTCCAGTCGATTTTTGTAAGGATATCGATGGTGGTGGCACTGTCGCCTGATTCGGGCACGCCATAACTTATCATATAGCTCTTCCCTCGCGAATGCCAGACATCAGCGTCTGAACCGTGAAGGGTTGTATTGAAATTTTCATAAGGCAGTTCACCTTCCTTTATCCGTGCGTTGAGAGTGAATACACCGTTGCTGTTTTTCAGCGAGTTGATGCGTTTTTTGTAGATACTTCTGACGCTGGAGCAGTTTTTCAGCATCGATACGGTGACTGCAGGATGGGCGTCGGATATGAAAATGTCGGCACTGAAAGTTTCTCCTTTGTCGCTTACAGCCTCCACGGCTGTGCCTCCAGCCTCCACTATTTCCGTGATTTTCACTCCTGTAAGAATCTTTCCGCCCATATGACGCAATCCGTCTGCCAGACGCTCGACAAGTGTACGGCCACCGCCCTTAAGGCGCCATCCGCTCTGGATGAACGAATTGTTTATCTGTGCATATTCATATAAAGGCAGGGTGTCCGCATTGCTTTCCAACCTGAGCGAAGCTCCGGAAACCACCTTCCTCAACAGAGGGTCTGATATGGTGTCACACAGAAATTTGTAGGCAGACTGCTGGAAATAGTCGATGGATGCGCCTGTACCGAAATCATCACGGAGACTGGAGCCTATTTTCTTCAGGACATCTACATACCTTCGCAGTTCTTTCTTCTGGGAAGGGAACTGTCGTGACAGCGTATCCACGAAATTGTCATATCCCGAAGGCAGGCGGAACTCGTCTTTTCCGATGATTATTCTGTCCACACAATCTTCATCCAACTTTTTCCAAGGCAGGTCAAGAAGGTCGAAGTAGCGGAAAATCCATCCGAGTACCTCCCTCTCGCCAAGGCCTCCGACATAGTGGAATCCTGTGTCGAACTCGACGCCTTTGCGTCTGAATGTCTGGAGGCAACCGCCTATCTGCGCACCCTGCTCAAGGACGGTCACGTCATAACCGTTGCGCTGGAGAATATAGGCACACTGAAGTCCACCCAGCCCGGCACCAATCACTATGACGCTGCCCTGCGACATGGCCGCTATTATAGATTCTTGATAATCAAAGAAGAATTGGTACCTCCGAATCCGAAGGAGTTGGAGAGGAACATATCGAACTTCTTGTCAATCCTCTTGCTTGGGATAAGGAGTTTTGCTGAATCTTCATCCGGATTCTCAAAATTGAGGTTGGCTCCGATGAATCCGTTTTTCATCATAAGAATTGAATATATCACCTCACTCGCTCCGGCCATCCACATTTCGTGACCTGTCTGGCTCTTTGTACTGGTCACCTCTATGCGACGGTCACCGAAGACGCTGTAGATTGCCTTTGCCTCGTTGGTGTCCCCCACGTGGGTGGACGTGGCGTGTGCGTTGATATATCCTATGCTGTCTATGCTGACACCTGCTCTCTCGATGGACATGGCCAGCGCACGGCTCGGGCCTTCCACGTTAGGTGAGGAGATGTGATCGCCGTTGCTTGAAAAGCCGTATCCGAGCACCTCTGCCAATATTGGAGCACCGCGGCGGACGGCCGACTCGTAACTTTCAAGAATGACCGTGGCAGCGCCACCACCGGGAACAAGGCCGTCACGGTCCCGGTCGAACGGGCGGCTGGCTTTCTCCGGTTCGTTTTCCCTGGTTGAGAATGCTGCGATGCCGTCGAATGAACCGGTGGCAGCGGCATTGATCTCCTGGGCACCGCCGCAGACCACCATCTCCTGAAGGCCGTTCTGAATGAGAAGAGCACCGAGGCCGATTGAGTGCGAACCGCTTGCGCAGGCGGCGGATATTGTCATATTTATGCCTCTGAGTTTGAATATGACGCTGAGATTCATCGTGACAGTGGAGTTCATCGATTGGAAGATGGCTCCGCTGCCGCAAAGCATAGTGTCTTTCTTCGTGAGGATAGTATTGACAGCTTCATATACAGGCTCCGACGTGCTGTCATTGCCATACAATATGCCCACTTCGTGGGAATTGATGTAATCCTGATCGATTTTTGCGTGAGCAAGGGCATCTCGTGTAGCACAATAGGCATATTTCGCCTGCTCAGGCATATAGACTCTCTGGCTTCGCGGGAGTTCCTTTTTAAGGTCAGGCGAAGGAACGTATCCTGTCAGACCTGAACGGAATCCTATTTCTTTTCTGGCCTGGTCCAGAATGATTCCGGACTTGCCATAATAGAGCGAATCTCTGACTTCGTCAAGTGTTGTACCAAGGCAGGAATAGATGCCCATCCCTGTTATTACTACGCGTTGCATAGGCTGAGTGAAAATTTTGAACGGAGTTCTCCACCTGCGGATACGGTTGCTGTCCAGCGCCCGCCTTCATCTGTCTTTCTGAGTTCCAGATGCAACGAGGAGCACTCCAAAGGTGTTACTATTGATGTAAAACGGATATCTTTGGCCCCGCAAATCTCTTTTGCCCGGCCTTCGATTGTCTCTATGGTATCTACCGTCATCTGCACGAGGCAGACGCCCGGAACTATCGGTTTGCCGGGAAAATGTCCGGCAAAAACAGGACTTTCCGCAATGAGTGCTATTTCGGCCTTATAGATGCCATCCTCTCCGGAAAGTGCAACGAGTCTGTAAAGGTTGTCTTTCAGCATTCTCACTCCTCCTGGGCGGTTCTTATGGACGTATGTGCAATCACTTCGTCCCCGCAGCGGACGGTGGCCTCGCAGAGTTGGATGCCGCCTATCTTTTCACCGAAAAGGACTGTAGTGTGAAGTGTCTCGCCTACTTTCGGATTGCGGGAGACTGAAAGATTTTTCACGTTTCCGATATAACCGATTGAGACTGCTTTGTTTTCGGCCCTGGCATCAAAGCCTGTCTTTGCCACGCACGATTGCGCAATATGCTCAATCAGGCCTGAAGTAGTCAAGACGCCGTTTCTTACAAGAACATTGGTATCGGTTACAGCGAAAGAAGTCTCCGCCGAACCGGGAGTGCAGTTCAATAGAGCATCGACAAAAACGAAAGGTTTGCGCTGTGGTATAAATTCAGTTATTTGGACTGAACTCTTTTCCATACGAATTCGCAGAATTGTGAGAAGGTAATAATCTTCTTGAATTCCTGAGGCTCGATCTTGAAGCCGAATTCATTCTCAACGAATACCACGACATCCACGAGCTCAAGGCTGCCAATGTTCAGATCGTCTTTGAGCTTGGCATCTGCACAAATCGCATCTTCCTCAATTTCAAGTTCTTCGATGAGGAATTCCTTTACTTTAAGTTCAACTTCCTGTATTTCCATGATAAGATTCAATTTTAATAACTAAAAAACAAAGCTACAAAAAATATACCTATATGTCAAAATTTCCCTATAATTACGCCGGAAACCGGGAAGCAGGCCAAGTCTAGAACAGGTAGCCGATGTTTATATAGAAAGCGCCCGGGCCGTCCTGCATATAATGGGTGCTGTTCTTGTTGAAACTTGAAACAGGCTTGCCATACTCGAAGGCAACGATGAAATTCTCGTTCATTATGAAACGCAGACCGGCTCCGACGGTTACGTGCAGGCTTTCCTTCGACCGTATACTATCTCCGATTGGAAGGAAATTCCGGCTTTCACCGCCATTTTTAAAATACCAATCAGGCATACTCAAATCACGCTTCCTTGTGACGACGGCTCCGTCGCTGAATAAATTGAGGCCGAAGGCCATATTCTGATTGAAAAGTCTGAAACCGACAAATCTCCAGCGCAGTTCGGCATTGTAGGAGAACATATCCAGACCGACCACCCTGTCGCGGAGCATACCCCTGACTGTGCGATAGCCACCCATACCGTCGCGATCGCTGTTCTCACCCATAACTGTAATATAAGGCAGGACATAGAAAGGAGCATTGCTGCCGATTGTGCCTTCATAGTTGAGACGATAGGCAAAAGTGAGTTTGTCGTGCTTTACGATAGGAACATAATGTCTCCAAGTGGCGCTGTAGCGGTAATACGGATTTTTTGTACCGAGCCACTTCGGTGCAGCACTCAGATGCGCTTCAGCCCAGATGCCCCTTGTAGGTGCACCTTCCTTGTCCCGGGTATCGTACACAAGACCGAGACGTACTTCGCTGGAGAAGCCGCCATCGGCTTCGTCTTCAGAAATTATATCATAAAGCTTGTAGACTTCGAACAGTGTCATCTGATTGTCGGGGAACATCTGCTGCTCGCTCTTGCCCTTGTTGATATTCGCTCTGTCTATTGCACCTGTTTTGAAATAGCTTGCGTGGTAGCCGGCCTCCCAGAAAAGGTGGTCTGTAATATGACCCGTGAAATCGGTCTTGGCGAGGACAGATGTTCTGGACATACGGTAAAAGGGTGTATATATGAAAGAATCGCCATTCTTGCCGGCTTCAACCTTATCATATTGATAGTTTGTCTCATAGCCGTTGAATCCATAGAAATCCATTGCCTTCTCCACCTGTGCCACTATTGCGGAAGACCAGCGCACTCCGGGTATCAGTTCCTTGTTGTCGTACATCAGCTGATAAAGCTGCGAACCTTTAGTGAAGAAAGAGGCTTCGAAATACCATTTGGAGTTGTAATTGGGATAATTGGAGCCGTCTCCGAAATTGTAGATGTTGAGAAGAGCCCCCAGCTGAAGTCCCTTATCGGCATCGTAAGCCACTACGGGGAGCGGACCGAAATTGAGGCCGGTCTTGACAATCTGCTTTTTCTCCTGAGCTCCTGCTATATTGAGAGCCGCTGCGAGGAATAAGACAATAACTGCTGATTTTTTCATCTTCGATTGATTTTAAATCTGTTTCTTTGATTTATTGAAGAAAAGAGCAACCGCAAGGCCGCTGATTATGTGCCATACGCCCCACCAGGCTGTGATGACAAGCATACCTCCGTGAGGCGGAAGTCCGGCAAAGATGGAAGTGCCCAGAAGCAGCACGAGGCCGAGACCCGAATTCTGTATGCCTGTCTCGATAGTAATGGTACGGCGGTCCTTGCGCGGCAGATGGAAGATGGAGCCCATCGCGAAACCGGTGCCGAGTGCCAGAAGATTGTGGACAAGCACAACCAGAAAGATATACTTGATGCACTTTGCAAAGGCATCCAGATTACCCATGAACGAAAGAATGACCATCACGATGAAAAAGACGATGCTCACCCACTGGAAAGGCTTTTTCAGCTTGTCCGCAACCTTCGGGAGGAAACGGGTGGTGAGGATGCCGCACACCAAAGGAATGCCGAGGAGAATGAAAATGGTCTTGAAGACATCCCACAGAGGTATTACCAGATGAGGAACCGCGCCGGCGACATCCGTACACTTGAGGAACAGATTGCCGTAGAGCCAGAAATTGAATGGAGTCATCAGCACCGCAAGGGCCGTGCTGATAGCGGTAAGGCTCACTGAAAGCTCGATATTCGCCTTTGAAAGGGAACTGATGAAATTGGAGATGTTTCCGCCCGGACAGGATGCAACGAGTATCATACCGAGCGCCATCGTCCAGGAAATCCACCCGAAACTACCCATAAGCAGGGCGAGGAGAAACGTGAGCAACGGCAGCAGTATCAGCTGACAGCACGCTCCGATGATGACGGATTTCGGCTTCCTGAACACCTCCACAAAAATGTGAGGCTTGATGCCGAGAGCTACGCCGTACATCACGAAAGCGAGCACGATGTTGATTGTATTCATTCCGCCGGCATTCAGCGTGACGTCGATGCTGTCGATAATCTTGGCTACTTCTGGTGTCATATTGTAATTAATAAGGTTTTACTGTGCAATGAATCTGTAAACTATTTCTCCCGTCTGAGGGTCCGGTGCCGCGTCGGAACCGCTGAAGCGCGAACGGCGCGCCGCCTCAATCGCAAATTCGTGGAGCGATTTGTCGGAAGTGGAAGATTCTTTTATCACTGTTGCAGCCACAACTCGGCCGCTTCTGTTCACCTTGATTTTTACATATACGTCACCGGCTCCATAACCTTTGTATGCCGGTACAGGAAGCACCCTCGCCTTTCTGCCCTCAAGACTCCACGAGATGACGGACGGACCGCTGTAGGCTTTTGTCTCCTCAGCAGGCTTTTCTTCCTTCGGGGGATTGAGTTCCACAGCCTCCCCGGCAGCCTGCTCCGAAAGAGCTTCGCGCTTCGACTCGTCCAGCTTGCGCTGAAGTTCGCGTGCCTGGTCATATACCTCGGAAGGATTTTTGAAACGGTCGTCCTTGAGCTGGGAGCCGGCATCAACCGCCACGTTGCGGATTTCCGACGCAGTGGCGACAATATTGTCCAACTCCTTGTTTATCTGCTCCTTGAGTTCCTGTTCGCGAAGTTCTTTCTCCAACTCCTCCTGCTTTGTGAAATCCAGCACGAAAGTGTTTTCACGACTAGCTATCTTTCCGATGGAAACTGAAAGCAGTATTATCAGCACAACCAGATGGAAGGCAAGGGTTGCGTACAACCCTACCTTGTTCTCCCTGTCTATGTTGCGCCAGAACATACTCCGTAAACTATCCTATTCTTTATAGCCCATTTTTCTTATTGCGCAAAGCAGCACATCGATTGCGACTTTGTTGTGCCCGCCCTGCGGGACTATGATGTCGGCAACCCTCTTGGTCGGTTCTATGAACTGATGATACATAGGTTTCACCGTCTTTTTATAACGGTCAAGCACCCATTCGACATCCTTTCCCCGCTCCACTATATCACGGCGGATAATGCGCATAAGTCTCTCATCGTCATCGGCATCCACATACACCTTTATGTCGAGTTGCCGAAGCAGCTCCTCGCAGGTAAAAATCAGGATTCCCTCTATGATGATGATATTGGACGGCTCGATATGCACCGTTTCCCGCTGCCTGGTGCAGGTAATATAGGAATATTGAGGCTGCTCCACGGCTCTTCCGGCCTTGAGTTCTTTAAGATGAGCGGCAAGAAGTTCGAAATCCACACTGTCGGGATGGTCATAATTGACCGCCTGACGCTCGACCATCGGCAGATGGCTCTGATCCTTGTAGTAGGAATCCTGCGGTATCACGACAATCTTCTGCTTTGTCTGTTGGGCCAGTCTTCCCGCTATCTCCTTGACCACCGTGGTCTTTCCGCTGCCGGATCCTCCGGCTACACCGATTATCAGCATAGTCTGCACATTTTTAGAATTCAGCTGTTTTCGGAGTACGAGGGAACGGGATGACATCCCTGATGTTGGACATTCCTGTCACGAAAAGCAGGAGTCTTTCGAATCCCAGGCCGAAGCCGCTGTGAGGGCAGGTTCCGAAGCGGCGGGTGTCGATGTACCACCAGAGATTGGTTGTGTCCATATTGAGTTCGGCAATGCGGTTGTTGAGTTTCTCGAGAGAAGACTCGCGTTCGCTGCCTCCGATGATTTCTCCGATCTTAGGGAAGAGGACGTCCGTGCCGCGGACTGTCTTTCCATCGTCATTCTGCTTCATATAGAAGGCCTTGATATCCTTCGGATAGTCCGTCAGAATGACAGGCTTGCAGAAATGCTTCTCAACGAGATATCTTTCGTGTTCGCTCTGCAGATCCACTCCCCAGCTGACAGGGAATTCGAATTTCTGTCCTGATTTCATCAGAATGTCCACGCCTTCGGTATAGGTCAGTCTCACGAAATCGGTGGAAATGACGCTGTTAAGGCGACTTATCAGTTCCGGATCTATCATCTTGTTCAGGAACTCAAGATCATCCTTGCAGTTGTCAAGCGCATAGCGGACAAGATACTTGATGAACTCTTCCTCAAGATCCATAAGGTCGTTTACGTCATAGAAGGCCATTTCAGGCTCAATCATCCAGAATTCCGCGAGGTGGCGCGGAGTATTGGAGTTCTCGGCGCGGAACGTAGGTCCGAACGTATAGATGTTGCCAAGCGCGGTAGCGCCCAGTTCGCCTTCGAGTTGGCCACTGACAGTCAGGGATGTGTGCCTTCCGAAGAAATCCTCTCTGTAATCGATTCTGCCGTCTTCCGTGCGAGGGAGATTGTCGGGATCGAGAGTGGTCACCTGGAACATTTCACCGGCACCCTCACAGTCAGAAGCCGTGATAAGTGGAGTGTGAAGATAAAAGAACCCCTTGTCATTGAAGAACTTATGTATTGCGAAAGCCATCGCGTGACGTATTCTCAGCACCGCTCCGAACGTATTGGTACGCGGGCGCAGGTGGGCTATTTCACGCAGAAATTCCATACTGTGGCCTTTCTTCTGGAGAGGATATGAGTCCACGTCCGCGGTACCGTAGATTTCTATATCTCTGGCCTGTACCTCCACTGCCTGACCGCTTCCTACGGAAGGGACCAGATCTCCTTTCACGCAGAGGCAGGCGCCTGTGGTCACCTGCTTGAGCGTCTCCTCACTGAAAGAGGCCACGTCACATACAATCTGTATATTGTTTATTGTGGATCCGTCGTTCATTGCTATGAAAACGACGTTCTTGTTTCCACGCTTGGTCCTGACCCAGCCTTTTACAACCACGTCTTTCTCGGGACCCTGATTCAAAAAATCCTTTATCCTTTTCATAATTACCATACAACTGCCTTGGAAGCGGCACTTTCGTTCCAGCACCTATCTACAACCGTAATGACATATTTGAACTTGCCATCTCTCCTGCCTGCAGGTTTGTAACTCTTTTCGCGGGTTATCTTTTCAATGTTTCTGCTGTTGTCAAGGTTGACGGCCTCTTTAGCACCGAACTTGTAAACCACGTAGAAATGAGGCTGCTGCATCACGTCCTCAGTAGAGGTAATCTGCCAGTTGATACCCTTTGAAGAGGCTCTTACGCTCTTGACAGGTTCCGGTGCGATGGCATCGAGATCCGTGTATGCCGGGATAAGAGCAGGATATTTCTGGTAAATCATCTTGAGTGAATCCTGAAGGGAGAAATCGCTCTTTCGCGAATTGTCCTGAGGAGCAAGCGACCAGCCCGGCCACCATACGTTTCCGTCAACGTTCGGAAGTTCCCTTTCGAGTTTGAACTTCGCTTCGGTCTGGGAAATTTCAGGATTGTTCAAATCCTTGTAACGGCCGAACGTACCTATTGACTGACCGATATAGAGATGGCCCTTGAAGTTGCTGTCGTTCCACCATTTGATAAGCACTTCATAATCGGCTGCCGGATGGCCTATCTGCCAGTAAAGCTGAGGAACGATATAGTCAATGTAGCCTTTCTCAGCCCAAAGGGGAACGTCGGCATACAGAGCCTCATAGTTGGAAAGTCCGTTGGTGTCGCTGCCGCTTTCGTCAGGTGTCTCCTTCTTGTTGCGATGGATTCCGAACGGCGATATGCCGAAACGTATCCAAGGCTTTACGGACTTTATCGTGTCGTTGATTTCTTTCATAAGCACCTCGACGTTGTGACGGCGCCAGTCGTTTTTCTGCCAATATTCGAAGCCCTGAGCTTCCGCGTACTTTGCAAATGAGCTATCGTCGTGGAACTCTTCATATTTGACAGGATACGGGTAGAAATAGTCATCGAAATGGATTGCATCCACGTCATATCGGTTGACTATGTCAGCAATGACTTTTACGGTGTGTTCCCTTGACTGCGGCTCACCCGGATCGAAATAGAGCTGTTTTCCATAGCGCTTGAATATTTCAGGCTTCTTGAAATAGAGATGGTCCGGATGGAGTTGTTCCTTGTCGTTTGAGGTCACGCGATATGGATTGAGCCACGCGTGAATTTCCATTCCACGTGAATGGCACTCGTCTATCATAAACTGGAGAGGATCCCAATACGGATCAGGGGCCTGTCCCTGAATGCCTGTAAGGAAACGGCTCCAAGGCTCAAGTTTTGAATCGTAGAAGGCATCCGCCTGAGGGCGTACCTGGAAAATCACCGCATTGCAACCGCAAGCCTCCAACTGGTCCAAGGTATTTGTAAACCACTGCTGAACCTGTTCGCGAGTCATTGTCTTTATCTGCTGATTGCCTACAACGTGAAGCCAGGCTCCTCTGAATTCGCGTTTCGGAGGCTCCTGTGCGAAGAGATCACCTATTGTGAGAAGAGTGAGAAGTGCTATGGTAAGGGC
>JAGHST010000032.1 GCA_018065695.1 Candidatus Cacconaster caballi
GCAAAGATAATTTCAAATCGGTTGACTCGTAAAACCTCTGTAATTACCTAACTTTCAATATTTTCAAAGAACTTTTATGATTTTTTAGTGGACACTAATGATTCTGCTATGCAAAATTAGGTTGCCTTTTTTCCCTTATCAAGTTCACATTGGTCCATTTGACTCCTCTTCGTTCTGTCCGTTTTTTTGCTTATTTTTGTTACGGAAAAATTCGTTGAGATTGGATGAACAAGATTCTGGTAGTGACGATGCTCGCAGTATTGTTGGCGGTTTCCTGTAACGAGCCGTCCCCTGACAAGTTCCCGGCTCCTGAATTCGGGCCTGTGTCCGTCAGTTTGAACGGTCTGGCGGGAACTGTGCAGTGTCAAGTCATAAATGAGGCTGACGGTTTCAATTTCGGGTTCATCCTGAGGGAAGATGGTTTCTCTCAGGCCCGGGAAATTTTGGCAAAGCCTTCAGGCGGAGCCATTAAAGCAGCTCTCGAAGGGCTTGTCCCCGCCACCGATTACGCTGTCCGGGCTTTTGCTACGAACGGTATCAATGAAGTTCTTTCGGAGGAAAAGCATTTCAGTACTGAAAAATCTATTGTAACAATGCCCGACCCTGTTTTCGAAAAACTGATATTACGGGATTATGACAATAACGGTGACGGCCTTCTTTCCCTTGAAGAAGCGGAGAGAATCAACAGTCTCAATTTCTGCACGGACAGCATCAGCTGCATTGAGGGAATCGAATGTTTTTCCAATCTACAGGCCCTCAGTTGCCACGGCTCGAACATTGAACACAGAACGGGACGCCTGACAAGGATTGACCTCCGGCAGAACAACCATCTCCGCCATGTTGAAACAAATGGCAATAATCTGAAAGAAATATTGCTTCCGGAGGGATACTCGGATATAGAGGAATTTCGTTGCTTCTTCAACAGATTGGAGTCCCTGGATTTATCAAGATGCCCCAAACTCAAATTGCTGCATTGTTGGGAAAACAACCTGACCTCCCTCAATCTTTCCGCAAACCAATTTTTGACAGACCTACGGTGTGCCCAAAATAATTTCTCCGAAGGTCTTGACGTTTCGCCCAACAAAGAATTGAGATATTTTTATTGCAACGATGCTAATCTGCAGGCAATCGATGTCAGCAACAACATAGAACTGCTGGAATTCGGATGTTACAATAACTATCTCAAGGAGATTGACGTCAGCCGCAACGCCAATCTCAGGATTCTGAGATGCAACAATAATCTGATTGCATCCATCAATGTCGGCTCGAATCCTGAATTGATTGAGTTCAAATGCGATAACAACTATATCAAAACCCTTGATTTGTGCCGGAATACGAAGTTGAAATGGCTCAACTGCTCCAACAACCTTCTTACTGACCTCGACGTCTCGATGCTCTCCCCTCTCCTTGAGGAACTGTCAATCGGGGACAACAATATATCCGAGCCGATTGACCTTTCCCGCTTCGAGGCTCTGACCATATACTACGGAAACAACCTTCCTCTCGACAGATTGCCCGACTTTTCGCACAACCCCAAATTGGAAGAAATCCACATATGCCATAGTGGCGGAGCCATCTACATTGACAAGGATTTTTTCCGGAACTGGCCTGATATCGAAGCCATCAACATCTGCGGCTACCAGCACGAATCCATCGATTTCAGCCTCAACACCAGAATAGAAAACCTCTGGGCCGCAGACCTCCCCAACCTGAAGATTCTTGATTTGAGCGCAGCACCGAATCTAAAGTTCATCTGTCTAAACGGGAACGAAAAGATGGAAAAAGTAATTGTCCACAAGAGCGTTGATATCAGCAAATTGAAAATTGAAGCCGATGGCCGTTTCCACGCTTCAGTCGAGCACGCGCCGTAACGATTTGAACCAAATTGAACTTGATTTCCACAAGTCTTATTCTCAATTTTGTTCTTCAGAAGAGCATACAGAAAAATGGACAATCATATCCCTGAACTGAATTCCCTGTTGACGGAGGTCGAAAGAAAATATGGAAGGAGGGTTGCAACTTCTACCGACTTTGAATCCCTGTCCGCGGAGATCGAGCGCATGAACGGGGATTTGATTTCCGCTTCCACATTGAAGCGGCTTTGGGGGTATGTAAATAGCAACCCCACCCCCAGAGGCTCGACCCTGGACATTCTGTGCCGGTATATCGGCGAACGCAATTTCAATGAATTCTGCAATAATCTGAAGAAAAACGCAAATGTTGAATCCGGCCATTTCACATCCAGATTCATTGCCACTTCAGAATTGTCCGTGGGGCAGAAACTGCTTTTGGGGTGGAATCCGGACCGCCTCGTGCAAATCGTCTATCTCGGAGATTTCCGTTTCAGAGTCCTTGAATCCCACAATGCCCAATTGCAGGAAGACGATGAATTTGAAGCCACCAATTTTTCGCTGGGTTTTCCCCTCTATCTGCCATTCATTCTCAGAGGTATGGTGAAGCATCCTTCCTACGTTGCAGGGTCCTTCAACGGACTCACAACACTGGAGATTCTGTAGCCTGCTACATCAGAGGGATTCCATAATCTCCCGCGTGATGTCCTCGAATATGCGGTCATTCTCCCGATTCAAGGAAGTGCGGATTGCAAAAAAAGCGACTGTTACAGCTAGCACGACTGCCATTATTGCAGACGCAATCAAGAAAGGCCTTCTAATTACCGCGGATCTTACTTCTCCGGCTGAGGCATATCTTCCGGCCGGATTGCGTCTCAAACATTTTGCGCATATTCTCGAATAGCGGTTGCCGGACATCTTCCTGATAATCAAACCCAGCGAATAGATATCACTTCTGTTGTCGATCGGCATTCCTGCCAACTGTTCCGGAGATGCGTAGGACAGTGTTCCTCCGGGTATCCTGTATTCATAGCAGGAATCTTCCTCAGAAAGGCCGAAATCTATCAACTTGACATTCTGACCATTGTTCGTTATAAGAATGTTTTCCGGCTTCAGATCCCTGTGGATGACTTGAGCGTGGTGCAGATAGTCGAGGGCATCGCACAATTCGCATATCAATTTCCGGCACAAATGCCTGTCCAACGTTCCCAAAGAAATCAACTCCTTGAGCGTGACACCATCTATCCACTCCATTTCAATGTAGTGTCCGAACCGTTCATCCTCTCCGAAAGAATAGACCCGGCAGACGTTCTGATGGTCAAGAGTGTATCCGATTTCGAATTCCTTGCGCAGGAGTCCCTCGCATCGCGGGTTGCCTCTGAATTCCGGCTTGAGCGACTTCAACACGCGGAAACGTCCGTTTTTCGCAATGCGGATTATCATACTGCTGCCCGTGGCAGAAGTATTCAACACGCGGAAATCCAACGCCGCCTGAATAGTTTCAAACTCCATTTTTCAAAGGTACTTATTTTTTTGTTAATTTCGCAGATATGAAACTGATGACACTCATTGTCGCAATGCTTATGATGCTGCCTGTTGACACCGATGGTGCGGAAAGGTACTGGGACATCGTTCTTGACAACTACGAGGCTTTGTGCAATGCCTGTATGGAAAAGAAATCCAAGAATGAAATCCACCGGCTTTCGAAGAACCTGAACGAACTTCTCAAGCATAAGGAAGGAAAGATGGACCGGACCCAGAGAGAGCGTTTCTACTCCATACAGAACAGATATCGCGGATTCATCACCATCTCCGGAACAAGTTTCTCCGAAACTGAAATTCCCCGCATCGTCGCGGTTGACACTGTGCGCCGATATGAGTATATACAGGTCACAGACACCGTCTTTGTAAAGGAAATCATTGGGTCCATCGAGTTGAATCAGAAAGTTAGCAACAAAGACACGGTGTATCATATCATTCAGTATCAAGGGCCTGTGACTATTCAACCTTCGAATGTGCCAGTTCCGGAAGTAGTCGCGTCTGATGTGTCCGCTCCTGAACAGAAAAATGACGTGAGGCCTGTGGTGAAAGAAGACCCTGTCCGGAAACTCAATGCCGTTCGTCCGTCTGTTTTCATTACAGGCAATCTGTCCATCGGCCCTGCGCTCTCATACGGAGCAACGGTGGGAGGTGTTAAGAAATTTGGCGGCTACATAGGATTCCACAGCAACTTCTGCAAGACAGTCGCCGGATATTCCTGCACTTCAGACGGATTTACCAAAGGATCGCGCATAATGGCTAACGGCGCAAAGACATACGGCAGACTTGCCGTAACCGCCGGAGTCTGTTATGAAATAAACAAGTGGCTGATTTTGTCAGCCGGTGCCGGATACGGAAGTTCAAACTGTTTCTGGCAGGATATCGACGGAACCTGGATGAATGTCTCGGACATCTCTGTGAAAGGCGTCGAAGTTGAGGCTGGAGGTATCTTCCATTTCGGCCTGCTTGGTATCTCCATAGGGGCCTGCACCACCTCATTCAAGAATGCAGGTCTTAAAGCGGGTCTCGGATTCGCATTCTGACGCCGTTAGTCCACCACTTCGATGGCCATCGGATTTCTGTATTCAAGTCTGGAGAATGCTACATTATCCGGTCAAAGGGCTGTTTTATATGCCTTGCGGGACATTTTCCCGTACAGGGTGGCGAAGCCACAGTCCCGCAAGGCATATAAAACAGCCCGACCGAAGCAACCAATACGCGACAAACGAACTAATGATCAAAATCTGCACTGGAATCTTTTCGATGGCCATCCCCGGTTTTCGGGAGGGGGATAGCCATCGCTCGAAAAGTCAACACTCAGAATATCAGCAGCTTGCATTTTGCAACGATGGCCATCCCCCGCAAAAAATCAAGGATGGCCATCGCTCGCCGCTGACTTCGCGGCTCGAACCCTGTCGCTCGCCGCTATGAAAGGCGGCTCGGATCCTGTCGCCCGCCTATGAGTTCTTCGAAACCACCTTCGGAAGATATCTGCCGAAGAAGACGGTTCCGACAGTATATTTCAGCCGTTTGTTGACGGTGAAGTTGTATCCGGTAGCGTCATTTCCCTTCACGTTGTTGATACGCAGATTCAGGGCCACGTTGCCGGTGGCGATTTCAGTGACGATGAGATTGCCGCTGAACTCTGCGCCGCCCTCCTCGTGGAATTTGAGGCCGAAGGTGGATGCTGCAGCGTTGCCGAAATCGATATTTTCGAAGACGAGCTTTATCTCATATTTTGCGCTCCCGTCGTCGCAGATCTTCATCTTGAATTTCTTGTTGAACCTTTCTGTGGAGATTTCCAGAAGGTTGGCTTTGATCTCTTCCCATTGGGCCTGCCCCTCTTCGTCCTTGGCGGCAAAGAACTCGACAGCGGTACCAAGATCCTTTGCCACAATTCCGCCCTCTTTCTCAAACTCTACAATATGGGTGTCGGTGTAGTCGAGGACAAGCGTAGCCGTTTCCTTCTCATTGAGAACAGCCACGTTGCCTTCAATGAGAGCGCAGTTGCCGTGTCCGTTTGACACTTCCTTTACATTTCTGAATTCCTGTGCGTTGAGGCTGCAGAACATTGTTCCTGCAAGAATTGCCCCCAGCAATACAAGATGACGTTTCATAATAATTGTGGTTTCTTGGGTTATTTGTTTTCGTGAGCAGTACTTTTGAGGAACAGTTCATCCATCTGGATATCGTCTATCCTTGATGGAGAATCTATCATCACATCGCGGCCCTGGTTGTTCTTAGGAAATGCAATGTAGTCGCGGATGGTCTCCTGACCCCCGAAAAGAGCGCAGACGCGGTCGAATCCGAAAGCAAGGCCTCCGTGAGGAGGTGCTCCGAACTTGAAGGCGTTGATGATGAAGCCGAATTTGTAATCAGCGTCTTCCTTGCTGATTCCGAGGATGTCGAACATCCTCTTCTGCATATCCGCTTCGTGGATACGGATGCTGCCGCCGCCGAGTTCGGTACCGTTGAGCACGAAATCGTAGGCGTTGGCACAAACCCTTTCCAAGTCTTCCTTCCTGTCGCTGTTGTACCATTCGAGATGCTCCGGTTTCGGGGCTGTGAACGGATGGTGCATTGCATAGAAGCGCTGGTCTTCATCGTTCCATTCGAAGAGAGGGAAATCGACTATCCACAGAGGTGCGAACACCTTAGGATCACGCAGGCCGAGGCGTCCGCCCATTTCCACGCGGAGAACTCCGAGCTGTGTCTGCGTCTTGCGTTTGGCTCCGCAGAGCGCAAGGATGAGGTCTCCTTTGCCGGCCTCGCATACCTGCGCAACCTTCTGAAGCTGCTCAGGCGTATAGAATTTGTCTATTGAAGACTTGATGCTGCCGTCCTGATTGATCTTGATATAGACAAGCCCCTTTGCGCCTACTTGCGGACGCTTGACCCATTCGGTCAGTTCGTCGAGTTGCTTGCGTGTATATTCGCTGCACTGCGGCACTGCTATCGCGCCGACATATTCACTTGCGTCAAACACGCTGAAGCCACAGCCCTTGACGACGTCGGAAATTTCGTGAATCTTCATTCCGAAGCGGATATCCGGTTTGTCGGAGCCGTATGAATCCATAGCCTCGCTCCAGGCTATACGCGGAAGAGGGTTCGGAATGTCCACGTTCAAAGCATTCTTGAACATCTGCCTCATCATACCCTCGAACATATTGAGGACGTCCTCCTGCTCTACGAAACTCATTTCGCAGTCTATCTGGGTGAATTCAGGCTGACGGTCCGCGCGGAGGTCCTCGTCGCGGAAGCATCTGACAATCTGGAAATAGCGGTCATAGCCGGCCACCATAAGAAGCTGCTTGAATGTCTGCGGACTCTGCGGAAGGGCATAGAAAGTGCCGGGATTCATACGGGACGGAACCACGAAGTCACGCGCGCCTTCAGGAGTCGATTTTATGAGATAAGGAGTTTCAATCTCCATAAATCCCTGGGCATCGAGATAGTTGCGAACCTCGTGCGCAAGACGGTGACGCAAGGAGAGCGCTCTCTGGAGCGGCGGGCGGCGAAGGTCGAGATAACGGTATTTTGCCCTCAGGTCCTCTCCGCCGTCGGATACTTCTTCAATGGTGAAAGGAGGTGTCTGTGCAGCATTGAGAATCTTGATGCCGGTCAGTCTGAGTTCGATGTCTCCGGTAGGAATCTTCGGATTCCTGCTCTGGCGCTCCTCCACTATGCCGGTGGCCTGAATTACGAATTCGCGTCCGAGAGAAGCGGCCGTTTCCGTCACATCCTTAGGGCAGGATTCGTCCACCCTGATTTGTGTGATGCCGTAGCGGTCTCTCAAATCTATGAAGCTCATGGCTCCCATATTGCGGGCTTTCTGCACCCAGCCCGCCAGTGTCACTGTCTGTCCTGCATTCTCAAGACGCAGTTCTCCACAAGTGTGTGTTCTGTACATATTGTCGGTATTTTACTTTACATAATCTTTAATGACTTCCACCCATGCCTTATATGCTTCTGCACTCAGGTGAAGGCCGTCGGTTGTGAAGGAGTCCTTAAGGTCTCCATTTTCATCGGACATAGCCGGCACAAGGTCGATGAAGGTGTAGCCCCACCGGGCTGCATTTGCCGCAAGTTGCGAGTCTATTTCTGCGGCGCGGGCATTGTAGCCTTCGTAGAATTTGCTCTTCGGATGGATTGGAAGGATGCTCTGCACATACAGTTCGGTCTCCGGCATCAGTTCCTTCAGCTTCTCCACCACCTTTCCGTATGAAGCCATAAAGTCTTCGATGCTCAGTTGCGGGTCATTGATAAGGTCGTTCGGACCAGTGAGAAGGAACACTTTTTCAGGAGTATGTGCAGCCACCTCATCGGCTCTCTGATAAATGCCGCGGGTCACGTCTCCGCTGATGCCCCTGTTGATGAGGTCAACTCCCGGAAAAAGCTCGTTCCAAGGTGCATTGTTGTTGAGGCTGTCTCCCAGCATTATGATTTTGTGGTGCACTGCAGGGCTGGCCAGGAAAAGGGAAGCGCGGTTGTGGTAATATGCAAATATGGTGTCCGAATATGGATAATCTCCGCCCAGTGCGGTGGAAGGCTCACCCACCTGACGCTCGAATGCGGCGGAAAAGACCTCATAGCCTTTGCCGTTGAGGTGGTTGCCTCCGTTATAGCTGTATTCTCCGCTTCTGATGCCCTCACGCATCTTGTCGGCCACGTCGATATACTCGAAGAGCCCGCTGTGGGAAAGTTCCAGAAGAGCCGCATTCACGGCATCGCGTTGGTCAGCCTTGTCTCCTTCAAGATCGGCGCCTACGATGTTGAGATAGTAGAGTCTGGTCTTCGGTGAAATCCTGTTGACACGCTCGAAGATGTTGAAGATATTGGTGATGACGGTATCCTGCGCCACTCCGCGCACCACGTCGTAATATCCTACGCTGACAAAGATTTTTGCGGGTTTGCCTTCGGCGATGCGGTCAATCCTGTAAAGAACGTGCGCGCTCTCGTCGTATGTGATGCCGCGATTCTTTGTCCGTGAGTTCGGGAACCACTCGTTCCAGAGGCCTCTGTCAATATAGTCGTCTCCCACCAGAACGATATCGTTCTCACAGACAGGGAGTTGTTCGTACATTCCGTGTTTTTCCGCAAAATACGTTGCATTTCTGTAGTAGGAAGGTTCTGCCACCGGTTCGATTTCAGGGGTGCTTTTGCATCCTGCAAGAACCAGAAGGCCGATTGTCAGTGCGAAAAGGGTTTTCTTCATATCTTTTTGGTTGTTATACGTTGAACAGGAAGTGCATAATGTCGCCGTCCTCCACCACATAGTCCTTGCCCTGGCTGAAAAGTTTACCGGCAGCGCGGCAGGCTGCTTCGCTCTTGAGGGTGACATAATCCTCATATTTGATTACTTCGGCTCTGATGAAGCCCTTTTCAAAATCCGTGTGGATCACACCTGCAGCCTGAGGAGCCTTGTCCCCTCTGTTGATGGTCCAGGCGCGGCATTCGTCGGCTCCCGCGGTGAAGAATGTCTGCAGGTTCAGAAGGGCATAGGCCCGCTGAATCAGTCTTTCGAGGCCGCTGCGCTCAAGGCCTATCTCGCGCAGAAACATCTGCTTCTCTTCATAATCTTCCAGTTCGGCAATCTCCGATTCGATTTTCGCGGCAATCACAAGTATCTCTGCATCTTCGTCCTTGACTGCCTCGCGCACCGCCTCGACATAGGCGTTGCCTTCCACTGCGGAGGCTTCGTCCACGTTGCAGACATACATTACCGGCTTGTTGGTCAGCAGACAGAACTCCCTTGCGATTTTCTGTTCTTCGGGGTTGTCCAGCACCACTTCGCGTGCGTTTCTGCCCTTTTCGAGGACTTCCTTGTATCTGAGAAGCACGTCCAGGGCCTTTCTGGCCTGCTTGTCACCGCCCGTTGTGGCCTGCTTCTGGACCTTCGAAATGCGGTTGTTGACGGTTTCGAGGTCCTTTATCTGAAGTTCTATGTCAATGACTTCCTTGTCGCGGACAGGGTTGACGGTCCCGTCCACGTGGGTGACGTTATCGTCATCGAAGCACCGCAGGACGTGAAGGATGGCGTCTGTCTCACGGATATTCGCAAGGAATTGGTTTCCAAGCCCTTCACCATTGCTGGCGCCTTTCACAAGACCGGCTATGTCCACGATTTCCACCGTTGCCGGAATCGTGCGCTTGGGCCGGCACATTTCCGTCAGGACAGAGAGCCTGTCGTCCGGCACTACAGTCGAACCTACATTAGGTTCTATGGTGCAGAAAGGAAAGTTTGCGGCTTGAGCCTTCGAACTGCTTATACAATTGAAAAGAGTTGATTTGCCAACATTGGGCAACCCCACTATACCACATTTTACGGCCATTTTTCACCTTTTGTAATAATCAGCAAATATAGTAAAAATTGGTAACGATTATTTTACTAAATTTGTTCCTGATAAGTTATACAGATTATGAAACGCACAATTACCATTTTCTGCCTGCTCATTTGCGTGGCAGTGTCCGCGCAGGACGTTTACAACAACTGCTTCGGCATAATAGCCGGTAAGAACGTTACGGAAGACGGTTCCGTGATTATGGCTCACAACGAGGACGACGGAGGTGAACAGATGCTCAACATCTACAGCGTTCCTGCAAGTCCCGACAATGTAAAGTACCTGTGGTTCGAATTTCCGGGAATGGAGGTTGCGGACAGTTTCATGAACGAATTCGGCGTCTGCATCGCATCCGATGGTTGCCCGAGCAGGGAAGACCGCAAGGACTTTACAGAGGGTGGAGTACTCTACAAGGTGCGTCAGACAGTGGCCAAGAAAGCTCACAGCGCCCGCCAGGCCGTTGAAATCATCGGTGCTCTTGTCGAGAAATACGGGTACAAAGGCAGCGGCCGCACATACGTGATTGCAGACCCGAACGAGGGTTGGTTGTGCTCTGTGGTTCAGGGCCGTCACTGGGTGGCGCAAAGAGTGCCTGACGATATGGTGGTGACTATTCCGAACTACTATGTAATAGAAGAGGTGGATCTGAGCGACAGGGAAAATTTCGCCGGTTCCCCGGATCTGGTCGAATATGCCGTCTCCAGAGGATGGTATGACCCCGCAAAAGACGGAAAGTTCAACTTCCGTCTGGCCTACGCCACGGAAAAGTCACTCAACTCCGACCACAACAGCGGCCGCCACACCAGAGTTCAGAATCTTCTTTTCGGCAATGCCATTATGGGCAAAGATGTCCGATTTGCCAGGAAACCTCTTGAAAAAGTCACCATCGAAAAGATGATGGAGGCTCTCTCGCTCCCTGAAGTCTGCAACAATACCACAATTCTGGCTTCAGTCTTCCACCTTCGCGGCTGGCTTCCGGTAGAGCAGGGCTGTGTGGCTTGGAATGCTATGGGCCATCCAAATGTGGAACTCTTCGAACCTTGGACCATCAATACGGAAGTTCCGGACAACTACCATCGGTTCAAGACAGCCCGTGAAGCGGAGGAGAAGCATATGTCAGATTCCAAAAACAAACGTCAGAACTATCCTGAAGGCTTCTACTGGCAATATGTGGACGGATGGAAGGACAAGACCAAAGACGTAAAGGCCCAGAAGAGAATCATAAGGAAATTCCGCAAAGCTGACCGAAAGATCACCGGCAGGGCGACACGATGAAGGAGAGCACTGTACAGACTTTCTGGCGCTTCTGCAA
This sequence comes from Candidatus Cacconaster caballi, assembly GCA_018065695.1. Lineage (GTDB taxonomy): Bacteria > Bacteroidota > Bacteroidia > Bacteroidales > UBA932 > Cacconaster > Cacconaster caballi. The sequence continues at coordinate 11,043 of JAGHST010000032.1, forward strand.
GCATACCGCCTTCAGCCTGTTCGGTACGGCCACCGATATGCTGGTGGTATGGATATGCTCGCATTATCTGCTGAAAGGCAGCTACGTGGGCGAATCGGTCATATCTCCGATAATTTCCTTCGAATGTGCAAATATCGTCAACTTCCTCATCTCCAGTCATTGGGTGTGGGGAGAGAGGATGAAGGGCAAACCGCTGAAGTCATATTTGAAACACTTTCTTGCCTACAATGCATCCTACTCTACCGTCCTGCTGATAAGACTCGGCCTGATTCAACTCATCAAGCTGACCGTCAACTGGGATATGGTCATCTGCAATTTCGTGGCAATGGCTCTCGCCGGCATTATCAATTTCATTATGAACGACCGCGTGATATTCCGCAATAATAAAAAGAATACAATATGAAAAAAACAACTCTTATCGTCATCCTGCTGCTCGGTTGCCTGTGCTGCCGTGCTCAAAATGAAAAACTCTCCGTCCTCTGGACAGAACTGACCGGACCCGATTTCGCCAAAGCCGTCGAAAAAGCGGAAGGCGTCTGTATAATCCCGATGGGAGTGCTGGAAAAGCACGGCCCGCATCTTCCTCTTGCCACCGACTGCATCCTTGCCGACTACATTGCAAAAATGGCGGCTGAGATGGAATACGCGATAGTATTTCCGACTTTCTATGTGGGGCAGATCAATGAGGCCCGACACCAGCCCGGTACAGTGGCATATTCGACCGAACTTTGCCTGAAAATGCTGGAAGAGACTTGTGCAGAGGTGGCGCGCAACGGTTGCAAGAAGATAATTCTCTTCAGTCAGCACGGAGGCAACAATGCCCTCGTCAACCTTTTCTGCCAAAGCCAGCTCAATTCTGAGCGCGACTATATAGTCTATGAAACACTTTTCGGTTCGAAGCCGGAGGTCCGGGCTGAAATTGAAAAACGCATCAAGACCTACAGCGGAGAGCACGCCGGCGAGCAGGAGACTTCGGAACTTATGGCTGCACGGGCGGATCTTGTCAAACTTGATCAGGCTTCCACGCAGAACGGTGAGGCTCTCGGCAGACTGCCTCTTGAAAAACTCCGTCCGTCAATCTTCTGGTATGCCGACTATCCGAACCACTTTGCCGGCGAACCGTCACAGGCCTGCATAGAACTGGGTGAGTACGCCAATCTGGAAGGAGCAAAGTTCCTTGCGGAAAAGATAAGGAGAGTCAAGGGAGACAATGTCGGCCCTGCGCTTCAGGCTGAATTTTTCGAAAAATCAAAGCATCCGGTAGATACGGAGCAGTAAAACGGGACGGGTATGGAGATTCTGGCGGCATTTCTGGGTGGACTGCTCCTTGCGGCTGTGGTCGCTTTCCTTCTTGCAAGGAAAGTAGTGAAAAATCGTATGTCTGAGGCTGAGCAGACGGCGGTTGCAAAAACGGAATCTGAATATAAGGTTTCTCAGGCGCGTTTGCAGTCGAAACTGGAATATGCAGATTCGCGTGTAGAAGAGTTGCAGAGCGCTCTGGATGCCTCAAAAATTGAAACGGAGCGTCTTTTGAAAATTGCCAAAGAGGAGGCTGCCCTGCGATATGCCTCTGACCTTGCCGCACGTGACGCAGCGCATAGGGAGGCGATGGATGCTCTTCAGAAGCGGTTCGACGAGACTATGGCCAAGGTCAGCGCGCAGGTCAAGGCCGACACGGGTGAAATGCTCAAGGCCCGCCAGAAAGAATTCTCCGAGACCAGCAATCTGAGTCTCGGTCAGATAGTTAATCCGCTCAAGGAAAACATCGCGGAACTTAAGAAGACGATGGAAGAGGGCAACAAGGAGCAGGCTGAACGCAACGGAGAGATGCGCGAACGCATCCAGAACCTGATGCAGCACAGTGAAGCTGCCCGAAAAAGTGCCGACGAATTGGCTGCCGCCTTCAAGCACGGCAGCAAGGTGCAGGGTGACTGGGGTGAGACTATTCTGGAGGAATTACTTGCATCTCAAGGTCTTACCAAGGGGATTCACTTCGATACCCAGGCTGTCATACGTGATGCCGACGGCAAGCCTGCCCGCAACGCTGACGGTGGAATAATGCGTCCTGACGTAGTATTGCATCTGGATGAGAGACGGGAGGTTATCATCGACTCGAAAGTATCGCTTACCGCCTATGTCGATTATGTCAATGCCGTCAGCGAAGCCGACAGACAATCTTTTTTGAAAGCCCACGTGGATAGTATTAAAAAACACGTGAAGGAACTTGCCGCAAAGGATTATTCCGCATACGTGCAGTCGCCCAAAATATCAGCCGGCTATGTGATTATGTTCGTGCCGAACGTGGGAGCGCTCTGGACGGCTCTCAATGCCGAGCCGGATCTCTGGCGCAAGGCGGCCGATATGAATGTATATATCGCTGATGAACAGAGTCTGTACGGGGCTCTGAAGATAGTCAGCATAACCTGGACACAGGTGGCGCAGGCCCAGAATCACGAAAAGGTATATGAACTTGCGGGCGAGATGATTGACCGCGTCGGTCAGTTTATGGAAAAGTATGAAGCTGTGGGGAAAGCTCTTGAAAAGGCCCGCATCGAGTATGAGGCAGGAGAGCGCAAACTTGCGCCTCAGGGCCAGAGCATCATCAACACTTCCGGCAAACTCATAAAACTCGGTGCCCGCAACAGCGACAAGCATCCCATCAAATCTCTTATGGATATCGATGAGATACCAGCCTTGACAACAGCTTCTAAATGAAATTCAGAAGCAATTTTCAAAGTTTTGCAGCGGCGCTCTTGAGGGCTGAGAAGACTGGGCCGTCGGTGGTAGCGGCAGGAACGCCTTCGTCACCTCCTTCGCGGACACTCTGGACGAGTGGAATCTGACCCAGAAGTTCAATGCCGTACTTTTCCGCCATTGCCTTGCATCCGTCCTTTCCGAAAATGTAGTAGCGGTTGTCCGGCAGTTCGGCAGGAGTGAACCACGACATATTTTCGATTATGCCGTAGATAGGCTTGTCAATCTGCGGATTGCGGAACATATTGACACCTTTCTCCACGTCGGATAGAGCTACCGCCTGAGGAGTGCTGACTATGATGGCGCCGGTGAGCGGAATATCGTGGACCAGCGAAATATGAATGTCGCCGGTTCCCGGAGGAAGGTCCAGGAGAAGGAAGTCGAGTTCGCCCCAACGTACCTGCAGAATCATCTGCTTGAGGGCGTTGCAGGCCATCGGGCCGCGCCATATGAGAGCCTGCTCCGGACGGGCAAAATAGCCGATGGACATCCATTTGACTCCGTATTTTTCCACGGGTACCATAATCTCCTTGCAATCGTCGGTAATCTCCTTGTCCGGAGGGAGAGGGTACCCCATCTCGTCATATACTTCCACTTCGGGGACGGCGCCCTCGGTGCCTGTCATCTTGGGCACTGACGGACCATAGACGTCTGCATCTGCCAGTCCCACCTTGTAGCCCATCCGGGCAAGGGTGACTGCGAGATTTACCGCCACCGTGCTCTTTCCGACGCCGCCTTTGCCGGATGCGACGGCAATGATTTTCTTCACTCCGGCAAGTTGCTCCATTCCGAGCTCCAGAGGCCTTTTCTTGGGCTGAGGCTTCGGGCCGTTGGGATTGTAGGGACCTTTTATTTCATTCGGATTCATAGCATTTGTTTTTGACACTGCGAAGTTACGAAATAATCGTATATTTGCTTAAATCTTAGAGTATGATTCTGATAGTTCCGGACAAGTTCAAGGGCTCTATGACCGCATCGGAAGTGGCGGACCGCATAGAGACGGCAATCAGAGGTTTCCATATAGGTGGAGAATCTCTCGATATCGTAAAACTTCCGCTGGCAGACGGCGGCGACGGCTCTCTTGAGGTGATGGAAAGAGTGCTGGGCAAGGAGGCTCGAAGGGTCTCTGTGGATACTTTCGACTCTCTGATGCGTCCTCTTAAGACAGACGTTCTCCTCTACGACGGCGGCCGCAGCGCCTTTGTCGAGATGGCATCAATATGCGGCCTCGCACAACTCTCCCCTTCGGAACGCAATCCGGAGAAGACTACTACGTATGGATTGGGAGTTGTTATGAATGAATTGGTTACATTAAAATGTAACAAAGTTGTTATATGCATCGGAGGCAGCTCCACCAACGATGCGGGCGAGGGAATGATGCGCGCCTTTCCGGAAGAGATGTGGAACAGACTTCAGATGGAGGTGGCCTGTGATGTCCGCAATCCTCTGCTCGGTCCGAACGGAGCCACTATGGTGTACGGTCCTCAGAAGGGTGCCGACCCTCAGATGCTGGAGCGCCTTGAGCGTCGGGTGGAGGCGTTTGCCCGGAAAGCCGGACTCGATACGACCATTGAAGGAGGAGGCGCGGCCGGCGGCGTAGGTGCCGCCCTCCACAGAATGGGGGCCAGACTTCTCCCCGGCTGGCAGTTGTTCGGCTCCATGGTGGGCCTCGAAGAGAAAATCAAGGCTGCCGATGCTGTCATAACAGCGGAGGGGCGCTTCGACTCGCAGAGCTTGTGCGGCAAACTTCCCGACGGCATCAGCACTCTCTGCCGCAAATATAAAAAGAGACTTACGGTAGTATGCGGGCAATGCTCGCTCAGGCGTGAGGTATGGAAGAAGGCCGGCATAGACGATGTCTATTCTCTGCGAGATATCGAGCCCGATCTTTCAAAATGTTTCTCATCGGGGCCGGAGATGCTCTCCGCGGAAGATGTACTGCTCATAGGGTGTGACGAAGCGGGCCGGGGACCCCTTGCCGGACCGGTCTATGCCGCTGCCGTCATTCTGCCGGAAGGCTTCGACCATCCGTATCTGAACGATTCAAAGAAGCTCAATGAAATGCGCCGCCGGCAGCTAAGGCCGATAATCGAAAAGGAGGCTCTCGCCTGGGGAGTGGCATCGGTAGGGCCGCAGGAAATAGACAGGATCAACATTCTCAACGCCTCTATCAAGGCAATGCATCTGGCAGTGGAAGAGTGTCTTGCCAAACTGGGAGACAACTCCTTGCACAAGGTGGTGATAGCAGACGGAAACCGATTCAAGCCGTATGGAGGCATATCTTCCCACACCCTGGTGAAAGGCGACGGCAAGCTGAAGGCTGTGGCAGCTGCCAGCATTCTGGCTAAAACCCATCGTGACGAATATATGCGATGCATCGCCAGGGAGTACCCGGAGTATGGCTGGGACCGCAACATGGCCTATCCCACAAAGGACCACAGGGATGCCATACGCCGCCTCGGCCCCACAAAATATCACAGATTGACGTTCAATTTATTGGATGAAACAGACAATCTATTGTAGAGATGATTTTTTTTAAATAAATTTGTGGGCTAAAATCGCGGAAAATCAAATTATATAAACGTTTATAAAAATGAAAAACTATTCTACAGAAAGCCTCAGAAACGTCGTTTTGCTCGGCGGCACCCGCAGCGGCAAGACCACTCTTGCCGAAGCAATGCTCTTCGAGGGCAAAGTAATCGACCGCAGAGGTACCGTCGAAGCCAAGAACACGGTTTCTGACAACACCGAAGTCGAACAGCTCTATCAGCGTTCCATCTACTCCACTCCGCTCTATGCCGAATTCATGGACCACAAGCTCAACTTCATCGATGCAGCCGGTGCAGACGATTTCATCGAAGGTGCAGTGCTCGGTCTCAATGTCTGCGATGCAGGCGTGATGATTGTCAATGCAGGCCAGGGAGTCGAGGTCGGAACTGAAATCCACGGACGCTATGCCGAGAATACCAACAAGCCTGTCATCATCGGCGTAAACCAGCTTGATACTGAAAAAGCAAACTGGGACAACACCATCGACAGCCTTCACCAGGCATTCGGCTCGAAGCCGGTAGTTCTCCAGTTCCCTGTAAATCCGGGTACCGATTTCAACGCTTTCATAGATATCCTCAAGATGAAGATGTACCGTTTCAAGGACGACAACGGCACACGTGAAATAGTTGACATTCCTGCAGAGTATGCAGGCAAGGCAGAAGAAATGCGCGCAGAACTTATGGAGATGGCTGCAGCGGCAGACGAAGCTCTGATGGAGAAATTCTTCGATGCGGGCGAGCTTACAGAAGAAGAGCTTCACAAAGGCCTCAAGGTGGGCTTCGACAAAGGCGAGGTTTATCCTGTATTCTGCCTCTCTGCCAAGAAAGACATCGGCGTGAAGCGCCTTATGGAATTCATTATCGAAGTCGTTCCGGCTCCTTCGGAGAAAGTGGAAGGTCCGGCATCCCTCTTCGTCTACAAGACTGCAGTGGAGCAGCACCTCGGAGACGTGACCTACTTCAAGGTAATGTCAGGCAAGGTTCCTGAGTCCTGCGACGTCGTGAATATGGCATCAGGCTCCAAGGAGCGCATCACCTCACTCTTTGCAGTGGCAGGAAAGAAGAAAGAGAAAGTCACCGAACTCGTGGCCGGCGATATGGGTTGTACAGTGAAGCTCAAGGCTGTCAAGACAAACCAGACTCTCAACGTGCCGGGCAACGACAAGGTTGTAGATCCTATCCAGTTCCCTCCTGCAAAATACCGTTGCGCAATCAAGGCGACAGACGAGAAAGACGAGGAGAAACTCGGTGAGGCACTCAACCGTGCAGCTGCAGAAGACCCTACACTCGTGGTAGAGTACTCCAAGGAGCTCAAGCAGACTATCCTCAACGGTCAGGGCGAACAGCATATCAATATCGTCAAGTGGCACATCAACAACGACTATAAGATTAACGTCGAGCTCTTCGCTCCGAAGATTCCGTACCGTGAGACCATCACCAAGGTTGCAAACGCAACATACCGTCACAAGAAACAGTCCGGCGGTGCCGGCCAGTTCGGTGAAGTCACACTCCTCATCGAGCCTATCGTGGAAGGTGTGGATACGACCGGCAAGTTCAAAATCGACGGCAAGGAGCAGGTTATGAACATCAAGGGCCGCGAGGAGTTCCAGCTTCCTTGGGGCGGTAAATGGGAGTTCGTAAATTGCGTTGTCGGCGGCGCCATCGACGCAAGCTTTATGCCTGCCATCAAGAAAGGTATCAACCAGAAACTTGAGGAAGGCCCTCTGACAGGTTCATACGCACGTGACATCCGCGTATTCGTCTATGACGGTAAGATGCACCCGGTGGATTCCAAGGAAATCGCCTTCATCATCGCAGGCCGCAACGCATTCAAGGAGGCATTCAAGAATGCGGGTCCGAAGATTATGGAGCCTATCTATATGGTAGAGATTATGGTTCCAGGCGACTGCGTCGGTGACGTTATGTCAGACCTTCAGAACCGCCGCGGCATTATGGAAGGTATGAGCTCAGAAAGAGGCTTCCAGGTGCTCCGCGCACGTGTTCCTTTGGCAGAACTCTACCGCTACTCCACAACCCTCAGTTCATTGACTTCAGGCCGTGCAACCTTCACCCAGACCTTCATCGAATACCAGCAGGTGCCTATGGATGTCCAGGAGAAGCTGCTCAAGGCTTACGAGGCAGAACAGCAGGACGAAGACTAGTGATAAAAGCTTCTCATATAAACAAATCCTTCGGGACCATCCGGGTCCTGAAGGATATTTGTTTTGAGGCGGCCCCTTCGGAGGTCGTCACCATCGTAGGTGCGTCAGGCGCCGGCAAAACCACTCTCCTGCAGATTCTCGGCTCTCTTTCACGGCCCGACAGCGGCAGTGTGGAGATAGACGGGACGGATATATTCTCTTTGTCCGACAAGTCTCTTGCCGCATTCCGCAACAAAAAGATAGGTTTTGTATTCCAGGCCCATCATCTCCTTCCGGAGTTCACCGCCGAGGAGAACGTGATGATACCCGCTCTCATAGCTCACCGTTCACGTCGTGAAGCATCCGCCGCAGCCCGTGAGCTGCTTTGCAGTATGGGCCTCTCAGAACGTCTTACCCACAAGCCTTCCCAGTTGAGCGGAGGCGAGCAGCAGCGTGTGGCAATCGCCAGAGCTCTCATAAACAACCCGAAAGTGCTCTTCGCCGACGAGCCTTCCGGCAATCTCGACAGCAGGACGAAGGAAGAGATTCACAGAATTTTCTTCTCCCTCAGGGATAGATTCGGCGTAACCGTCATAATAGTTACCCACGACAATACTCTGGCAAAGATGTCGGACCGTACGGTCGAGATGAAGGATGGGTGCATTCAGATTTAAACGGTTTTCGGTAGAGGATACACACTCCGCAATGAAAGTGGGCACAGACGGTGTCCTGCTTGGTGCCTGGGTATCGCTCGATGGCAGCGAGGAGCATATACTCGATGTCGGCACAGGCAGTGGCGTGATTGCTCTTATGCTTGCCCAGCGCAGCGAAAACTCTGTAATAGTAGGCATTGACATAGATGAGCCGTCGGTGGCGGATGCATCGGCAAATTTCAGCAAGTCGCCGTGGGCAGGCCGGATGGCTGCTTTTCACGCAGATTTCAGGGATATGCAGAAGTTTCCTTATGAGCTGATAGTCAGCAATCCGCCCTATTTCATCAATTCACTTAAGGCTCCCTCTGCGCGACGCTCTGAAGCCAGACATACCGACACTCTGCCCTATGCCTCGCTGGCCCGTGCGGCTGCAGCAAACACTTCCCGGGAAGGACGTCTGGCAGTGGTACTCCCTTCCGCCGAGGCTGAAATTTTTATGAAAGAAGCCCGGAAAGCCGGTTTCTTCCTGCGTCGGATATGCCGTGTGCGCACCACCCCCGCCCAGCCATTCAAGCGCTCCCTGATGGAGTTCTCAAAAAAACAGGGTGAGCTGCTCGAAGAGCAACTCACCATCCAGAATACGTGCGACTTTACCGCTGAATACAAGTCGCTCACCAAAGATTTCTACCTAAAATTCTAACTGTTTATTTTTCAGAGGATTTGACTGCTGCACCGTGCATCTTGCCGTTCCTCCTGCCGTCAGGAGTTCTTTTGAATGAATGGAGCATTTTCATACGGAATGCTTCTTCTGCCTGATAGAGTTCAGCCACCTTTCCGATAGGGAGAACCTCTTTGAACTTGCTGTGGAAAGACTCCTTGACCTTGAATTCTTCCTTTGACAGTTCAATGTAGGCGTCCAGCATCTTCTCCAGTTCTTTTGCGTCGATGGTCTCGCCATTTTTCGCCTTAGTGGCGCCGAAGGCCTGCATAGTGGCTTTGTGGGCTTTCTGGGACTCTTTCCAGTATTCATTGTAAACAGGCCAGAACACCTGAGCCTCCTGAGGCGTCAAATCGAGCCTGTCGGTGAAAAATGCGATTTTTTCCGCCCTGATGCGGTCATATTTGTTCTTCTGTCCCTCTTTCCCGCTCTGATGTGGTTGTGCGAATGTTGCGGTGCAGAGCAGCAGGCACAATGAAAAAAGAATTGTTCTTTTCATATTATTCAAGTTCTGCGTAATAATCCATAATGTCGTATTGATTCATCTCTGATGCAAGGTATTCGATGATTTCATCCTCGCCTGCATCAGAACTCCCGTTGAGGGTGCCGGTCAGGGAGAGTACTCCATAACCCATTGCGAAAACAACGGCAAAAGCGCAAGCCAGAGCGAAAGCAGGTTTGAGGACAGAGCCTCTGCGATCCTGCGTCCTTTCCATCTTCTCGCTCAAAGATGCTTCCAGATGCTGAAGGTAACCGTCCGGCATTCTGAATGGTGTGTTGTTGTCTTTTGTCATACGGTGTATTAGACAATCAATTTTCATAAAAGTTTAATACCCACTCCTTGACTTTTTTGTCTGCGTGGTGATAGGAGGCTTTGAGAGCGCCGATGGACGTCCCCAGAATCTCCGAAATCTGTTCATAGGGAAGTTCGTCCCAATAGCGCATTGTAAAGACAGCCCTCTGCTTGGGAGGCAGCTTCGCAATGGCTTTCTGAAGGGCAGCCTGGAGTTTGTCTCCGTTGAAAGTGGGATCCGCCGAAAGCCTCTCGGCGAAATCGACCGGTGAGAAGAATCCTCTGAGCCGCTGCTTGCGCAGGAAGGTGATGGTTTCGTTGGTGGCTATGCGGTAGAGCCAGGTATAAAGGCCGCAATCGCCCCTGAAAGTTTCAAGGGCGTTCCAAGCCTTTATCAATGTATTCTGGAGGCAGTCGTCGGCATCTTCGTGGATTGCCACCATCCGGCGGATATGATAATAGAGTTTCTCGCCGTAGGTTCGCACGATGACGTTGAACGCCTGTTTGCGTTCGCCGCTGTTGTAAAGGTCAAGTATTTCCTTGTCAGTCATCGGCGGGAATATCACAAAGATAATGCCGCTTCCACGATGTGCCCGGCATCGAGTCCGTATGCCTTCATCAATTGGGCCGGTTTGCCGCTTTGGCCGAATACGTCGTCAATGGCGATGAATTTCATCTTTGCAGGGCAACCGCTGCCGGCAAGGACTCCGGCTACAGCCTCTCCGAGGCCTCCGGCAATCATATGCTCTTCAGCGCAGATGACCTTTCCTGTCTTTCTTGCCGAATCGACGATGGCCTTGACATCGAGCGGCTTGATTGTGGCGATATTGAACAGATCGACGCTGATGCCTTTCTGCTCAAGAATGCGGGTGGCCTCGATGGCTTCCCATACGAGATGACCTGTCGCGAATATGGAAACGTTGTCGCCTTCTTCGAGACGGATAGCCTTTCCTATGATGAATTTCTCTTCTGGGTCTGTGAAGTTAGGCACGGACGGTCTGCCGAAACGCAGATATACCGCTCCGTCGTAGGAGGCTGCAGCAATTGTGGCGGCCTTGGTCTGATTGTAGTCGCAAGGGCAGATTACGGTCATTCCCGGAAGCATTCGCATCATTCCTATATCTTCCAGAGTCTGGTGGGTTGCACCGTCTTCTCCGAGGGTGATGCCGGCGTGTGAGGCTGCAATCTTGACGTTGGTGCGCGAGTAGCATACGCTCTGACGGATCTGGTCATAGACGCGGGCTGTGGCAAAGTTGGCGAATGTACCTGCAAACGGGATATAGCCGTCAATGGCGAGGCCGGCAGCCATTCCTATCATATTGGCTTCAGCGATACCGCATTCGAAAAATCTTTCAGGATGTTCGGCTGCGAAGTCATCCATTTTGAGAGAGCCTTTAAGGTCGGCGGTCAGTGCCACAACCTTCGGGTTTGTGCGCCCCAGTTCGGCAAGACCTGCTCCGAAGCCCGAGCGGGTGTCTTTGTTGCCGGAATTAATATATTCTTTCATTTCGTTTTTCTCCAAAGATTAAAAGTCACCTAAAGTTTCTTCCAGTTGGGCCATTGCCTGGTCGCACTGTTCCTGGGAAGGGTTTTTTCCGTGCCACTTGTGCGTGCCGGCCATAAAATCCACTCCGTGGCCCATTTCGGTCTTGAAGAGAATCATCACAGGACGTCCCTTGTCTCCTTTCGCGCGAGCCTGTGAGAAAGCATTCTCAATGGATTTGAAGCAGTGTCCTTCCGCCACAATCACCTCCCAGCCGAAAGCTTTCCACTTCTCTTCCAGATTGCCCAGGCCGGCCACGTCTTCCGTGTCGCCGTCGATCTGCTTGTGGTTCCAGTCGGTGATTGCGACAAGATTGTCGGCCTTCTGATGAGCAGCGCTCATGGCTGCCTCCCATATCTGGCCTTCCTCGCTCTCGCCGTCGCCTATGAGGCAGAATACACGGTGAGAGTCCCCGTCAAGCTTTTTTGCCATAGCCGCACCGAGTGCAACTGACAGGCCCTGTCCGAGGGAACCTGCCGCCTGATGGATGCCGGGAAGCCCTTTCTCAATGCAAGGGTGGCCCTGCAGGCGTGTTCCGAAGAGACGGAAAGTGCTTAATTCTTCAACCGGAAAATATCCTCTACGCGACAGAACGCTGTAGAAGACAGGTGTCATATGTCCTGCAGAAAGGAAGAACATATCGATATTCCTGCCGCTTCGCTGCCAATTTTCAGGGGCTGCATCCAACTCCTTGAAATACAGCCAGGTCATAATGTCGGTGCTGCTCATCGAACCTCCCGGGTGTCCTGAAGCGGCATTTGTCACCATACGGACAATGTCTCGCCGTACCTGGGAAGCGATTTGCTCCATTGAATATTCTTTAGCCATAATCAGAATTTATGTTATTTGAAAAATGATTTCTAATCGCGGATGCCTATCTTTTCCCGAATTTCGGCTTTTGCAGCTTTCCAACGTGGAATGTCGATTTTGGTGCCGATAACCTCCACTACCTTGGCGGCGATGATGCTGCCGATTTCACCGCAGGTCTTGAGAGGCATTCCCATTGCCTTGGCATAAAGAAATCCGGCCGCGTAGGTATCGCCTGCTCCGGTGGCATCGATTGTATCGGCAGGCCACGGTTCGATGAAATGGAATTCATTGCCGCTCTGGACCATGGAGCCGTCCTTGCCGATTTTGACCACGGCAATCTCGCAATCCTTTGCAATGCTTTCAAGCGATTTGCGCGGATCTTCGTATCCGGTGAAGGCTTTCGCTTCGGTTTCGTTGGCGAAAACGATGTCAACGTAGTTCTTTACGATGTCGTGTAGAAAAGTAAGGTTTGATTCCACCACATTGTAGCTTGCCATATCCAGCGAAATCTGCATGCCGTGGTTGCGTGCCTTTTCCACAGCTTTGCGTACAAGACGTTGGTTCTGAACAAGATATCCCTCTATATGAAAATAGTCGTAGCCTTCGAAGAATTCATCCTTGAGGTCTTCCGGCTCAAGTTCGAGGGCGGCTCCCAGATAGGTGGCGAACGTGCGGTCGGCATTCGGAGCCGTTATGAATACCATTGCCCGTCCGGAAGCGGCCGTTCCGAGAAGCAGATGCGATTTGATGCCGTTCTGCTGTTGTGCCTGACGGAACAGAGAGCCCAGTTCGTCATTGCCCACCTTGCCGATAAAGCCCGACGGCATCCCGAAGATGGATGTGGCTGAGATGGTGTTTGCGGCAGAGCCTCCTGCCACATATTGAACGCCGATGGCCTTGAGCTTTTCCCAGATTTTGTTGCCTGTCGGAGCATCCACGTGCTGCATACTGCCTGCAGGCAGATTGTATTCCCTAAGTAGCGAATCGTCAGGAAGGACGGCCAGAATGTCGGTAAGAGCGTTACCTATGCCTAAAATGGATTTCATATCTTTTTCAAGTTTTCTTTGCGTTTATACAGATACCAGCTCCCGAGCGATATCAGACCGCAGACAAGCATCTGCACAATCTGTGATTCGTGGCTGATGGTGGCGAAGGCCATACTATTGTTGAAGTCGAACCCGTACATCGGCACGAGAGTCATCGCCACTATGAAGTGGTATGCGCCGAAACCGCCCTGCACCGGCACTATCCATCCGAGTGTACCGACAACCATAAGGAAGAGTGCGTCGCTCAGGCCCATTTCTTCGGTACAGGGAAAGGCGTAGATGGTCCAGAGGCTGCATATAAGGTATCCCGCCCATATCAGAGCGGTATAGCCGAAGAAAGCCCATTTGCGTTCCATCCTGAAGCCGGACTTTACTCCGTCTGCAAGACTGTGCAGAAAACCGAAGAACTTTCCACCAAAGCGTGTCGCTGAAATGGGTTTCTTCAGCGCCATCAGCAGAATGACTGCAGCCGCAGCGGCGGCTACAACTCCCAGTACAAGCCAGAGAGTGCCGACGTTCATTGCCTCGGCCGCCGGAGTGAACATCTTCTCCACCAGAAAATCACGGAACCTTCCGAAAAAGAAGAGAGGAATGACCAGAATGAATGCACAGATGATATCCCAGGTGCGTTCTATCACGACCGTACCGAGAGCGGCTTCGAAAGTGGTTTTGCCGGTGGAGCCTATCAGGCCGCAGCGGGCCACTTCGCCGAGTCTCGGGAACGGGATGTTGGCAAGATAGCACAAGGCATACGCGTCGTAGGTTTCCCTGCGGGTTATTTCGCGGCTGAGAGGACGCATCATTATGCGCCAGCGGTTGCCGCGCAGATAGGTTATGACCCATTGAACGGCCATAGTGGCGAATATCCACCGGTAGTTGCACCGGGCAAGAATGTCCGTGAACTCTTTCCAACTCACTGCGCGCAATGCAAGATAGAGAAGCACCGCTGTCAAAGCGAGAAGCAGGCCGTATCTGATGATATCTTTTCCGGTGAATTTCATAAGGATGTCAATCAACAAGCCAATTTTCCGGATTCTGTTTGCTAGTGCCGTTCCATATCTGGAAATGCAGGCTTGAAGAGGATTTTGTTTCTGGCTCAAGGGTTCCCAACTTCTGGCCTCTGGCTACTGTCTGTCCGCTTTTTACCGCCACATTGCCGAGTTTGCAGTAGAATGTGAAATATGTTCCGTGCTGGATGAGTACACACTGGTCGTATCCCGGCATCACTACAATCTGCTTGACCACACCGTCGAAGACACTGAAGACCTCTGCGCCCCTTTCCGTGGAGAACGTGACGCCGTTGCACTCCGGAAGCTTGAGATTTTTATAGACAGGATGGTTGTGCACGCCGAACCGTTCGGTGATGACACCTTGCTTCACAGGCCACGGGAGTTTTCCCCGGTTGCCTTCGAATTTGCCGGCCAGAGCGTAGTCGATATGAGTCTTGTCCTTGTTCTGGCTGGCGATTTCCTTGTTGAGAATCCGTCTGATTTCACGGTCGAGGGCTTCCACTTCACGCCGCTTCCTGGCCAGTTCGCTACGATACTGCTTTTCTGTCTTGGCGAGGCTGGTCAGAGTCTTTTTGCTCCGGGTTTCCTCCTCCTTGAGTTTCTTGTATTCGGATTCTCTTTCGTTGCGTTGTTTTCCGGCGTCGGCCTTCATACGGGCAAGTTCCCCTTTCTCTTCCTTCATCTGCTCCCTGGCCTCCTTAATCTTCTCCCCCTGCCTGTTCGCTTCTCCCGCCAGATTCTTGAGATACACAAACCTGCGATAGCCTTGCCCTATATTTTCAGAGCCGAGGATATACATAAACCAAACCTTGGTGTCCCTGTTCTTATATGAGTTGAGTATCAGATTGTTGTAGTATGTCTGCAAGGTGTCCAGCTCTTTTTGGAGCCGGTTTATGGTACGCTGCTTTTCCACCATCTGGCGTTCGATCTTGGCAATCTGGTCGTCGATGGCTTTTATGAGTTTGCGACGGCTTGTGACCTGCTGCTGTATGAGCATCAACTGCTTTGTGCTTGCCTTCTGTTTGGTGGAGATGCTCTTCAACTGGTTGTTGATGAATGATATTTCCTCCTCTATTTTCTGCTTGCGCTGCGAATGCTCGCTGACATCCTGACAGTATGCCTGGAAAGCTGCGAGAAGTGCGATGGCTGTAAGGAGGACTTTTCTCATAATTCGGCTGCCTTGGCTTGATTGAAATATATTTTGGCCAGATCCTTTTCGCCGAGGGCATTGAGGACTTCGGCATAGTGGCGCAATATTTCAGGATTGTCCTTTCCTCCGTAGAGCATTGCGTGCTTGAAGAGAGCCTTTGCTTCGGTATTGTCCCCCATAAGGTGGAGAATCCAGGCGTAGGTGTCAAGATATGTAGGATTGTCCGGCTCGCTTTCCACGGTGATTTTGCTCATCTGGCGGGCTTTCTTGAGGTCTTTTCCTTCCAGGCAGAGAAAATAGGCGTAATTGTTCAGGACAGCGTTTTCTTTTGGATTGATTTTCAAAGCTTTCCTGTACATCTTGTAGGCTGTTCGGGAGTCCCCTTTCTGGTGGTAGAGGTCGCCGAGGTTAGCGTATGTGCCGAGCAGGACCGTTGTGTCGCGTGGATTTTGGGCAAGGATGGACTGATAGTCTTCTATGGCGGCATCGATATCGCCCCTCTGGCTGAAAGCTATGGCACGCATCTGAATGATGTCGCGGTTGCCCGGGAATCTCAGCAGATATGCCGTAGAATACTCCTCCAAGGCGTTCCAGGTCTTGGCATAGTAGAGCAGCACAAGATGCTGGAATGATTGATTGAAACTCTCGGGATAGCGGTCGGCGCACCGCTTGAGCAGTTCGGCCGAAAGAAAGGCCCTTCCGGTGCCGAAATAATAGCCGCTCATAAGCGGAGAGAGAACCGTGTCCTGCGGATGCGTCTCATTTGCGATAATCATCAGAGAGTCTATGTCTGTGGAAAATGTCCTCACGAACTGTGGGTTCTCAGTAAGTTGGCGAAGGTATTCGGCTTTTACGGCCGTGTGTATCACAGGGTCTTTGATGACGTGTGAAATCTCGCTGAAGAACTGTCCGTACTTGCGGTTTATCTGGCTTATCTGAGCCTTGCCGTACCAGGCGGGAGAGTAGTTCTCGTCCATTGAAAGGGCCTCGTTGTAATATGCGAGAGCCGCGGAATCCCGGTAAGACCGCAGGTGATAATCTCCCAGAATGGTGGCCAGACGCGGAGTCTTGCACTCCTTGAAATAGTCTTGCAGGCCGGTGTAGATGCTGTCTTCATTTGCGCCGGGCTTTTTCGAGAGCAGTTCGAGCCGGGTGAGGGCTATCGTTTCGTTCTTGCCGCGTATGCGTTCGATTCTGTCGAGAGTCTCAAGCGCCTTGTCCGTTTCATTCTGCGAAATGTAGATGTTGGCGGCATCCAGATAGAGTTCGTTCTTCTTCGGATAACGGTCCAGAAGTTCTTCGAGAAGCCGTATCGTAAGTTCGTTCCTGTCGGTGTGGGAGTAGAACACCGCAAGTGAATATTTGTACCAGTAGTTGTCGGGGTCCAGCTCGACGGCTTTTTTCAGATACCCTTCGGCTTTGGCTATATTTTTCGTGGTGAACAGCGTGTAGAGATAGTAATATGCGGCGTCGTTGGACGGATTCTGTCCGATTTCCTTTTCGAGAAAACCGATTGCATCTTCATTGTTGCCCTGCTGATAACTTCTGAGTCCGTCTATGAAGAGGTCGCTCTGCGCCCGGACGAGGGACAAGGAAGCGGCGGCAAGAACGGCCGTCAGCAGTATTTTTCGGAAAAAACCTTTCAAAGCCATACTTTTTCTTATCAAATACAAAAATAACGTTTCTAAATCAAACAAAAAACAGTCCAGACTCAAATTAGACTTCGACAGAAAAATACAATATTCGGTAAATGTGATATATGTTATTGAAAAACAGATTGTTTGTCGGTGGAATTGTGCTAATTTGGCGAGAAAAAACGTTATGCTTGAAAAGACATTCTGCGCCACCTGCATCGGCATCGATGCCGTAACCGTAACCGTTGAACTTGATCTTTCGGCCGGAGTCGGACTGCACCTCGTCGGGCTGCCGGACAGTGCCGTCAGAGAGAGCCTGCTGAGGGTTATGACAGCACTTGGGTCCTACGGTTTCCGCATACCTGGAAAAAAAGTGGTGGTAAATCTGGCTCCGGCCGATATAAGAAAGGAAGGTACAGGATATGACCTCGCCATAGCTGTGGGCCTTCTGGCCGTGTCCGAACAGATTTCCGTACCTGCAATCAAAGATTTCATACTGGTAGGGGAGCTGGCGCTGGACGGCACGTTGAGGGCGGTGCCGGGGGCGCTACCGATAGCTGTGCACGCAGCGGCAAGTGGCTTCCGCGGCTGCATTTTCCCCCGGCAATCCGCACTTGAAGCGGCTGACATCACCGACGTGGAAGTGTACGGAGCAGGCAGTCTGGCGGATGTGATAGACATTCTTTCCGGTGCTCCCTCTGCCGGGAAAATGGTTGTAACCCCAACGTCCGGGGACTCGGTGCGGAGCATTGATCCCGGTCGCGATTTCAAATTCGTGAAGGGGCAGCAACTGGCCAAGCGCGGCCTTGAAATAGCTGCGGCCGGCGGCCACAATCTTCTGATGATAGGGGCTCCGGGCAGCGGAAAGACATTTATGGCATCGTGCCTGCCGTCGATTCTACCGCCGATGACGCGGGCGGAATCGGTGGAGACGAGCAAAATCTACTCGATAGCCGGTATCGGATCCGTAGGCGGGCTGATGAGGGAGAGGCCGTTCCGCTCGCCGCACCACAGTGCAAGCCTTCCGTCCATCATCGGCGGCGGGCCGCGAGCCGCTCCCGGTGAAATTTCCCTGGCCCACAACGGGGTACTCTATCTCGATGAGGTGGTCCATTTCAGCAGGACGCTGCTCGACTCGCTCCGTCAGCCTGTGGAGGACGGTAAGGTTACAATTGCGCGCGCAAGATGCAAGGTCGAATATCCGTCCTCTTTTATGCTGATAGCCTCGATGAATCCGTGTCCGTGCGGCTATGCCGGTGACGGCACTGACAGGTGCACCTGTTCGCGCACAGCGGTGGAAAACTATCGCAACCGCCTGAGCGGTCCGATGATGGACAGGCTGGATATGCATATATTCGTAAAAGAGGTGGATGCGGAAGACCTTGTGGGTGAGGAATTGGAAGAGTCGAGTGAAAAAATCGCGGCGCGCGTGGCTGCGGCCCGCCGGATACAGGAGGAGCGCTTCCTCCGTGACGGCATCTACACCAATTCGCAGATGTCCACCGACCTCATACGGCGCCACTGCATCGCCACGGAAGAGCAGAAGAAATTCCTCAAGGCCGTCATCAGGCGCCTCAATCTCTCCGCCCGCTCGTACAACCGCATCCTCAAACTTGCCCGCACGATTGCAGACCTTGAAGGCAGCGCCGACATATCGCTTCAGCACATAAGTGAGGCCGTGCAGTTCCGCAATCTCGACCGCTTGGCGGACAATGACTGATTCTTCTTTCGGTGTAACGGAATCCAAACACAGAAGCCATCTGAACGAGATAATAAATAACACCGGATTCATTGTTCTAACAGCCATTATCCAGGGCGAGTGCTGGTTTCTTCTCAGTATGTTCGACACATCCGTCCACATGTACAAATTAAAATCGAAAGAAACAATAGGTAATCCGATTAATTTTCAATTATTTGCAGGGAAAATCGCAATTATTTGTACAAATTGGTTTGAAACTCATGTATCTCATATACAAAAGAGCGTGGAGGATATCTATGATAAACATTTAAAGACTTCTCGACAACGACGTTGAAAATATGTTCCCATTCCTTGGTTTCCATAGTGATAATCTATCGATATGACACAAAAGAATATAAAGAATGCGCAAGCTATTTGCATTGCAAGAAAAAATAATGTACTTTTAATGAAAAGTTTAAAAATACTCCGCGATTTGCTTATGTAGATCCGGCAGAAATGAAGATGCAACGCAATAAGACCATAAAGGAAATGTTGCTTGCAGTGTGTGATGCCATTCGCAGCAAATTTTCTCCGCAAGTTGGAGCTCTCAAACTGGCGTCCTAAGCCGCAGAAAGCGTGAGTCAGGCCGATATCAATGGTGATTATTTGGCGGAACTTTTGATTTGTCCGTCACGAAGAACTTTTATCCTGCTGTCCAGCAGTGCACTGTATTCGAGCTTTACTTCTTCGGGGAGGAAGGATTCTGAAATCAGATTCTTCCAGGCCGTTTCACAACCGCATATTCTGGAAATGAGTCTCTCTGAGGCTTTCCCGTTTATACCTGATTCGGTGAAAGCCTTGATGAACGTATACCTGCCGAAGCCTGTCTTATCCGCGCCGACTTCAAATGCCATTGCCATCTCTTCAGTATCCTGAGGGAAGGAGATTTTTACTGAAATGAGGTCGTATGCGGGTGCGAGCCTGTATTCCCGGCCATTGGTTGACAAAAGCGAGAAGTTCTTGCAGTGCATATCCGAGTTGCCGGTAATCCAGGAAAAAAGGACTATTTCCCAATAGCGCTGAATATCGATTCCGGGAACTGCTGAATACTTTCCTATAGTTTGGGCGAGTTGCAAGTATGTCCCATAGTATTTGTGTTCCGTGAGCCTGTTGGTGAGCTGGCACATATCCAGCATTGAATATTTCTCCCCTTTGCTGCCACGGTCCACTCTTTTTGTAAGATATCCC
>JAGHST010000001.1 GCA_018065695.1 Candidatus Cacconaster caballi
ACATCGACGCTCTTCACATTGGCGGCGGGGATGGATTCGAGGTCGGTGACTGTCGTGGGGACGCCGTCAATAAGGACAAGGATGTTGGACTTGCCCCTGACTGTTATGCTCTTGTCAGACGCTATGCTGACAGATGAAGCCGTGCGCAGGATATCGAGAACGGAGCCCTTCGCTCCGGAGATATTTGAGTCTGCGTTAATTGTCGTATGTTCAACAGATGATTTCTTTGCTTCCTGTTTTGCGGAAACGACGGCTCCACTGAGCGATTGGACGGATTCCTCGAGGACTATTGTGCCTATGTCCAGACGGGAAGCCTTCACTTCCACTTGCATTGTTTCTTTGCTGTACCCGATGAATTCGGCGGTCAGCGTGTATTTGCCGGCATCTACCTTTATTTGAAACCTGCCGTTGTCATCAGTCATCCCGCCGGTAACAATCGCACCGTCACGGGCCAGAACAACGCTGACATATGGGACCGGTTCTCCGGTCTTATCCGTGATTATGCCTGAAACTACTTTTGACTGCGCAAAAGAGGGAATGCATACCTGGAATATAAGGATGAATACGAGAATTCTTTTCATTTTACAAATCTAAATATTTATTTTTAGTCGGGCAACAAGACTTGATTTATCCGCGCATACATATGATTCGAACATACTGAGAATCCCATATGCACAAAACGGCCTGTCAGAAGAGGTGACAGGCCATTTTCAATGTTGCAGGACTGAATGATTTACGCTTTCTCTTTTCCGCTCTTTAGCGCAAAAATCATCTTTTGTTGTTCGATTTCCCTGCGAAGTTCCTCCTGAGTCGGCATATAAGTCAGGTACTTGGCCATATAGAGTTGGTCATTGTCGTGAAGGCAGGAATATTTGGCAACATCCGCATCGGTATCAGCGCAAAGAAGAATACCGATTGTTGGATTGTCGCCATCTGAACGATACTTCTCGTCATACATCTTGACATACATATCCATCTGGCCGGCATCTTGGTAATCTACCGTATTCGTTTTCAAATCAACCAGCACGAAACATTTGAGCAGATAATTATAGAACACCAAATCAATGTAGTAATCCTTCTTCTCTGTATGGATATGCTTCTGCCGGTCAACAAAAGCGAATCCTTTTCCAAGTTCCATTAGGAAGGTTGTAAGATGGTTCAGTATGCTCTGCTCCAGGTCACTCTCGGAGAAATCGGTGTTGTTGTGGAAGCCAAGGAACTCGGCAACGACCGGATTTTTCATGTATTCCAACTTATCTTGCAGAGGAGCGGTGAGGGCTTTCATTTCCGCTTCGACTTTGTCCTTAGCCGGAGACTGCAATAGTCTGAAATAGTATTGTGATGCGATATTCCGTTGGAGAGTGCGTACACTCCATGCCTGATTTACCGTTTCCCGTTCATACCATAGGCGAGCATCGTCACTGTCCACCTGAAGCAATGTTCGATAATGTGACCAGGACATCTGGATGGGAGTTTCAGGTACCAATGACGAATAGATGTCAGATTGTTCACACAATGTGTGGATAATTCCGCCATCAGATTCTCCACACGCCGTGTGGACAATTCTTTTCGTTTGAGTGTCAACTTCGAACAATGTCGGGTACACCTTGGCAAAATCCAAATAGTAATAGAGATTTGTCCTGTCAAAGCCCTGCCCATACTTAGTGGTGAGTCTTTCAGAAAGACAAGGAATTACGCGTTTCCCATATTCGGCTCTTGATTCTCCCTTCAACTCTTCTTCTGCGATACGTTTTCCGAGAAGCCAATTGCGCTTGACGAGCAGAATATTGACCGTTCGGTATGCCGATACGAGAGCCTGTTCGATGATTGCTTCCGAGTCGGTGATCAACGAATTGAATTCCTGCGCGGGAATGGGCTCAAAAGTCTCTATGTTATCATTCTTCGTAGCCATAAGGGCATCTGTTTTTGCAAATTTAATCATAATTGGTAAACTCACTGCATTATCATTAAAATTCATACGGCTTGAATTCTTCCATCCAGTCGCGGTCGCGAGGTCGTGAGGGGGTTTACAGCAGGTGTGGTACACCTGCGTCCCCGAGCAGCACAGCGAGCATTTTTATGCTCGCGGCCCGAGCAGCAGGGCTTTAGCCCGCCGGGCGATATAAGGGGCAGAGCCCATGGAATTAGAAAGACCGCATCAGCGGTCCGGCGGAGGCCGTGACTTTGCGCAAGCAAAGTTGTCAAGGCCGGGAGCCGCGGGGTATTAAGGGGCAGAGCCCCTGGAATTATAAGTACCCCCTAGGCGAATATGACGCCATTAGGTAAGTTATTAGCTTTTAGCTATAAACGATTTGTACTCTTGCTTTTTGTCAACCGTTTGGCAACCTTTGCAGAAATATCATTTGAAAATATCCGAATGTGTACCCGTATTCAACATCAGGAGTGTCAATTCCGTATCGTTCTGTTCCCATAATAACAGCCAGTCCGGTTTGATATGACATTCCCATTCTCCAGAATGATTGCCTGACAACTTATGGGGTTTATATTGCTGGGGAAGTTTTCCGTCAGAGACAAGTAATCCAATTACCTTGCGCAATTCTTCAATAGGAAGCCCCCGCTTGATACAGCGTTTGAGATCCTTCTCAAACTGGTTGGTGGTGTTGAGTCTGTACATTATAACCCAACTTTAGCAAAAAGTTCATCTACAGAAGCATAGGTATTGATTTTGCCGTTCCGCGCTTCCATCTTTGATTTCTCGTACGGGCTGAGACTCTTTGACGAGGCAATTGTTACGCCATTCATTGTTGCAAGGACCCGCTTAAGGCTTGCAACCATTTTCTTGTCTTCTATGTTCAAAACTATTTGAGTCATACAGCATTTTTTGCAAAGATAAGAATTTTTCTCAAGGAAAGAATATTTCAATGTGTTCCGGTTATTGACATTCGAGTCTTATCTCGCGCACGATTTAAAGAGCCAAAGTATTGAATTTCAACGCTCTGGCTCTTTTCTTATAAAATTTTTGCCGAGTTTTTGCCGACTTATTAATAAAGAATAGGGTTTAAAATATAAAAATAAAAGGAAGGCAAACCCTTCCCTTTAGTATTGTATATTTCTCAGATAGTCTCCTTATTCTTCCTCTTTAACAAGATTGAATTTCGTCGAGACTTCTTTTTGATCAATCACGGAACGCAAATTGAATCTCTTCTTCTGCGTTACATATCCGTTCTTTTCGCAAGTTACTTCAATTTGGACATTTCCGGAATTATTGTAAGTCAAACCGATAATATCAAAGGTCTCTGTTGCTTCATAGGGAGTACTACCCAAATATTTGGAGTTTGTATTTTTTACATCTGGCGTTGAGGATACCACCCTCCAATTAACATCTGCTCCTTTTGGACTTGATTCGATATACCAATTTATAACAGTAGATTCTAATGCCGTATTACCAGCGCCAGAAACCTTCTTGTTCTTTTCGTCAGCGGCCCTGTCAGATTTCTTGAGGAAATATGCAATACGAGCCCAATCTATATCTTCCATTGCTCTAGTATATGCTTCATTGACTGCTGTATTGGCGGCCGCATAATCATTTGAAGACCCAGGTTGACTATATCTTCCACTGACAGAGACATTGGGGTAGACCATTTTTCTGTTATGGTCTGTCACCTCAACTGACATTGTAACATCGGAAACCCAACCGGTTCCTGAAATGTAGCTGAGGTTAAGTTCTGAAAGTTTGATTGATAGAAGGTAATCGGTTTCAATGTCTGAGTTAATCGTAAAACCAAGTGTCTTCATATAACGCTTGCCGCTTTCTTGCATAAATTCTTCTACCGAAGGATATGTAGTAGTTGCGGGTGTAAAGATAGGATTGGCGTCATAACGAAGAATGATGTCTTTCTTGCTTCTGACATCAAAAGTTTGAAGTCTTATACCATAGTCAAGGTTAATAAATGAATTTTCTCGGGGTTCTCTCTGTATTCTAAAACTTATATTAATTGGGCTAGGCTTTTGCACGCTACTAACGCGTTTGGAGGCGCCACAAGAGGTCAACACAACAAGTGTCGACAACAGAATAAAAATGTAATACTTTTTCATTGTTTTAGTTATTAACTGTTAATTTGATGAGTTTTCCCGACACGGTTGTTTTATAATAATAAAGTTTGCCATTTCGTGCCATATTCATAGATACAATAGGCTCAATGACTCCATCCGCCCCTTTCATTTGAGCTGCGTTAGTAAGTTTATAAATCGCCAATCTTTTTGCGACAGTTGAAGGAGATCTGGGGAAAAATATATCATCATCCTCACCGGAAAGAAATCCCAACTTGACAATTCCTTCCCAATCATTTACTTCCCAATGATTTTCTTTTCCATTCCACTTGTATTCAATACGAAAACCTTCATCTTCACATTCAATAGTATATTTCTTTTTACCCTGATATTCTATCGAAACAAGAGATGTTTCAGTCAATGTATTCAATACTGTATAATCTGAGCTTCTCAAATTCAGTTCAGATAGCCTCACAGAATTAATTTTGTTAGATGCAATCGGAGGCTCGGAAAATGCATCTTGAGCATATCCATGAAAAATGTTTAAGGATAAGCCCAAAATAACCAGAAATAGATAACGATAGGACATAATTGGTCTTCTCTTTGCCCGGCAACTGCCCCAATCCGAACGGATATATAATAAAGACGTGGGAGTTATACTCTTGCTCACCCTATCATCAGGCCTTGGCTGCCTTCTACAGAGATAAGCAAGGCAGCTAGCCCACGTCAGAGATGATATACAGTTTGCTCCACGTCTAGATGAAGACGTAGATGACCGAATCGTCATCACTAGTGGACGCTCCCATTGCCGTTTCTTTCTGTAGAATTCAAATTGCCAAGTTTGATGACAGAAGAAAAACGTCAAGTAACGTCTTCGTATGTCTTTTGCCCACCCAACCCTGCAACCATCTCCCAAAGCACATCCTGATGGATTGTATTCCGAAAGAATAGTATGCCGGGCTAGCTAAGCAAAAGCAAATTTATGAATATTTTTTCATTTCACAACTATTTTCTATTCCGCTCTTTACGCAATCGCCTTTCCACATTCCGGATTCTATTTTTAATCTCCTGTTTCGTGCTGTCGGAGAAATTCTCCTGGACATATTGATACAATTCACCCGGATTCTTTTCCTTTAGCTCTACGGCAAGTTCATACGCCCTGTTGCCCCAATAGACGGATCTGTTGCGGTAGTGAAGATAGCCGGATGAAAAAAGAATAAGAAGGGCCGCCTTTGGGGACTTCGTAGAAGGGATGGTAGCCGCGGGGTATTAAGGGGCAGAGCCCCTGGAATTATAAGTACCCCCTAGGCGAATCGAACGCCTATCAAAGGAACCGGAATCCTTCATTTTATCCATTAAACTAAGGGGGCAATGGATATGCAAAGATATGATATTGTTTTTTATTTGCAAAAAGGTTATATTTGCAGATTGTTTAGACTATTATAAACAACAATATACAATATGGCTCGTGAAATAAAATTTTCTCTCGTTTACAGAGACATGTGGCAATCTTCCGGCAAATACACCGCAAGAGTCGACCAACTGATGGAAATTGCTCCTGTCATCATTGACATGGGATGTTTTGACCGTGTCGAGACCAACGGCGGAGCTTTCGAACAGGTTCAGCTTCTGTACGGACAGAACCCTAACAAGGCCGTCCGCCAGTGGTGTGCTCCTTTCAACAAGGCAGGTATCCAGACACATATGCTTGAAAGAGGCTTGAACGCCCTCCGTATGAACCCGGTTCCGGAAGATGTCCGTTTCCTTATGTATAAAGTAAAGAAAGCCCAGGGCACCGACATCGCCCGTTCTTTCTGCGGCCTTAACGACCACCGCAACCTCAAGGGTTCGGTAATCGGCGCGAAGAAGGGTGGCATGATCTCACAGGTGGCTCTCTCCATCACCTACTCCCCTGTCCACACCGTGGAATATTATATGGGAGTTGTTGACCACGTCGTGGAGTACGGTTGCGATGAAATCTGCCTCAAGGATATGGCAGGTATCGGCCGCCCGGCATTCCTCGGCAAACTCGTGAAGTCCATCAAGAAGAAATACCCGCACATCAAGGTTCAGTACCACGGCCACACGGGCCCAGGCTTCGCAACAGCTTCAATGCTTGAGGTGGCACGCGCAGGTGCCGACTACCTCGACGTAGCCATCGAACCTCTCTCCTGGGGCAAGATTCATCCGGATGTCATCACAATCCGCGCAATGCTCAAGGATGCCGGCTTTAAGGTAAAGGACATCAATATGGATGCCTATATGGAGGCCCGCAGCCTTACCCAGAAGTTCATCGACGACTTCCTCGGCTACTTCATCGAGCCGACCAACCATATCTGCACATCCCTCCTCGTAGGCTGCGGCCTTCCTGGCGGCATGATGGGCTCCATGATGGCAGACCTCAAGGGCTTTATGGGCGCAATCAATATGTCGCTCCGCAATCAAGGCAAGCCTGAACTCACACTCGACCAAATGGTTGTCAAACTCTTCAATGAAGTTGAATATGTATGGCCTCGCCTCGGCTATCCGCCATTGGTGACTCCGTTCAGCCAGTATGTGAAGAACACCGCCCTGATGAATCTCATGCACACTCTCAAGGGTGAAGAGCGCTGGAAAACCATCGACCCTGATACAATGAATATGATTCTCGGCAAGACCGGCAAACTCCCTGGCGAACTCGCTCCGGAAATCGTAAAGATTGTAAAGGAAAAGGGCCTCGAATTCTATACAGGCAATCCTCAGGATGCATTCCCTAACGACCTGCCTCGCTTCGAGAAGATGATGGCCGATGAAGGATGGGATCGCGGACAGGACGACGAGGAACTCTTCGAACTGGCAATGCACGAGCGTCAGTACCGCGACTACAAGAGCGGAGCTGCCGAAAAGCGTTTCAAGACAGACCTCGAAGCTGCAAGGGCAAAGGCCAACGCTCCTATCATCATCGAGCGTCCGGTCGTAGAGCGTCCTGCATTCGACATTGACAAATACACTCAGGAACATCCTAAAGCACAGCCTATTCAGGCAGCAGCGGCCGGTACCCTCACATGGTCCATCGAGCCCGCCGGAGAGACAGCTGCCGCTCCTGCCATCGGCACCAAAGTCAAGGAAGGCAAGCCTGTATGCTGGGTTCAGGCATACTACGGAAACGAAGAATGCCTCGCTCTGGCAAGCGGCAAGATAGTTTCTATCAACGCCCATCAGGGAGACCACGTAGTCAAGGGACAGATTGTAGGCTTCATCGAATAAGCCCTTCACCTACCGGCTATCATTAAAAAAGAGCTTCGCGGATGCGAAGCTCTTTTTGCATATAAGCAGTAGCCGGAGATTAGTCTTTGTAGCCGGGGTTCTGCTGGAGTTCCTTGTGAATCAATCTTTCTGTGCTTGCGATAGGCATCACGATCTTGAAGTAGTTCCAGTCAATCTCGGTCTGGTAGCCTGCTCCACCTCCGAAGTCATCCGGATCATAAACCATATCACGGACAAACTTGCCACCGCGGCGCATAACGTCGAAGAAACGGTCGCCTTCGCCGATGAACTCTTTCTGACGCTCAGTCTGGACGAGAGCAACAGTAGCGGTTACGTCTTCGGCAGTTGGATCCGCTCTCTTGCGGATGGCGTTCAGATAGTTGCTTGCATCGCTTGCTCCGATTTCGACACCCGCTTCAGCTGCAATCAAATATGCGTCAGCCAGACGGAGTACGTGAGGATTGTTCAGACGGAAGCCCATACCGCGGTCCTGGTTGCCGAGGAATTTCTTGAGCCAGTATTTACCTGTCTGCTTGGCACCTGTTGAAGGATCGTCATACTCCACCATCTGGAAACGGATGTCGTTAGGAGTATCCTTGAAAAGTTCTCTCCACCTCTTGGTAGGGACTACGTTACCCTTGGCCTCTGACTCTCCGAACCACAATGCATTATATACGCAGCCGAAACCCATATCGTCATCGAGGTTGTTCTTCATTGCGAGCACGAATTCAAGAACTGTCTCATCCTGACCTTCGTGGCTCCAATATTCCTTATACTTTTCGTTTGGAGTAAGAGAGTAAACATTTGAATCGATTACCTCCTTGGCGCAATTATAGGCATTCTGATAGTCTCCCTTGTAGAGAGAAATCTTTGCCTGAAGGAGTTTTGCTGCCCAATAGTTGAAGTGGCCTATGTTCCTTGATTTTGAAAGGAGAGGGAGAGCTTCGTTTATGTCGCTCAAAGCCTGTGCGTAAGTTTCAGCAACGGTGTTGCGTGGAACTCTTGCTTCCTCTGGTGAGGTCGGCGCTTTGAGAATGATGGCACCGAGAGAAGCTCCATTGTCCTTGAGGTAAGGATAGCCATATACGCGAGCGAGGTCGAAGTAGCAGAGGGCTCTCATTGCGAGCGCCTGGCCTTTGCAGTCATCCTTGATAGGCTCTTCGCTAGGAGATGCCTCCAGTTTGTCGATGTTGGCAAGAAGGGCGTTGGCTCTCATTATGGTCTTGTAGAAATAGCCCCAGAGTGAACCGAAGTATGAGCTCTGAGTCTCTGTGTAGTCAAAAAGGTATATGGTCTTACCATAACCGCTGATGTCAGTAGGATAGAGGTTGTCACCTCTCATGTCACCCAGATATACCATTGTGGAACCGTAAATTTCTTCGCTCTTGATGAGAGTGTAGAGACCGTTCACTGCAACCTGAGCATCAGGGATGGTTGTCATTGCCACTACGTCTGCCACTGAATCAGTAGGCACAGTGTCAAGAAAACCCTCGCAGGATGAAATGCCGAGCATTACACCTGCCGCTAATACTATGCTTAATATCTTTTTCATGTCTGTTTCTTGTTAAACGGTTATTAGAATGTGACTTCCAAACCAAGTGTGCCAGTTCTCATAGAAGGCATCTGGTAGTTGTAGAAACCGCTTGCAGGAACTTCAGGATCGAAGTTCAGTCCTGAGAAGGTGAGAAGGTTAGCTCCGGCCAGATAGATGCGGGCATTGCTCATGCGGAGTTTCTGGGTGAAGCTCTTTGGCAGATTGTATGAGAGAGTGGCGTTCTTGAGTCTGAGGTAGTCACCTTTCTTGAGGAAACGGCTTGAGTCGTAGTATCCGCCCTGTCCGTTGTCTCTGATACGCTTAGGAACGTCTGTGTTGCGGTTGTTCTCAGTCCAGAAATTCAACTGCTCGACGCCAATGTTTCTGTGGCTGTCATAGTAACCGTCCACTGCGAGTTCGTCGCAGGCACCGTCCCATACATAATGTCCGTACTTGTATGCCCAAGACATTGAGAGTGAGAGGTCTCTCCACCTGAAATCAAGGTTGAATCCGCCGAATCCCTTAGGCATGGCGAGTTTTCCGTCAAGAATCATACTGCTGGCGCTCTGCCTTCTTGAAGGATAGTAGTTGTAAGTGTCAACAGGAACTGTACCGCCTTCGCTGATGACGGTACCATCCTTGAGAACGACGGTCTTGCCCTTTCCTACTGTCGAGCCGGCTTCATAGAATGAACCTTCAGCGTACATTGCGTTACCTGCCTTGAGTTCACTGTTGCCCATATAGCCGTCTTCCTGGCATACTCCGAGGTAATTCCTGGTGTAGTACTGGGTGTAGTTGTATCCAGCTTTCCAGATGTCGTGGTTGATCATGCCGGTCTGTGTCTCGCCTTCTTCTGAGAGAGCGAGTACCTTATTGTCGATGGTTGACCAGTTGGCTCCGAAGCTCAGACCCCAGTCCTTTGACTTGAGAATGTCAACGTTGACCGCAATCTCGACGCCCTGGTTCCTCATTGAACCGATGTTCATCAAAGTAGTGGAGAATCCTGTGGTGCTTGGAATCTTGGCATCAAGGAGGAGGTCTGTGGTGAGTTTGTTGAAGTATTCAACTGAGAGAGTCACTCTGTCGAAGAGAGTGGCGTCCAAGGCCACGTTCCAGTTTCTGTTCTTTTCCCAAGTAAGATCGGTGTTTGCGATATTTGCAGGGTAGCTTGCTCCGTCATCACCATATACGGTGTAGTCGTAGAGGGCCATATAACCGAAGTAGTCTGATGGGAGAGTACCTGAAGTACCGTATGAGCCACGGATTTTGGCATCTGTCAGCCAGTCGTTCTTAATGAACTCCTCATTCGAGAATCTCCAGGATCCTGATACTGACCAGAAGTTGCCCCAGCGTGTCTTAGGACCGAGCTTGGAAGAACCGTCACGACGGAAAGTACCTGTGATATAGTATCTGGCACCATAGTCATAACTCAAGCTTGAGAGAGCTGACAGGAGACCAGCGTTCCTCCTGTATGTGTAACCGTCCTTGTATGTAGAGGCGAGGACTGATTCTGTGGCGCCCATGTAAGAAACGTCAACGAGGCTGATGCGGGACATGAGATATTCCTCTTTTTCTGCTTCCCAACCAATCATTGCTGCAAGGTGGTGGCCATTCCAAGTCTTGTCGAAGTTCAAAGTGGTTGAGCTGACCTTGCGGTTGACTTTGCGGAAGCGGTCGCTGAGGTAGCCCTGGCCGTAAGCGGTGAAGTTGGGGTGTCCGTATGTCCAACCGAACTTATCGTGAGCGTCGAGCCAGTCCTTGCTTGCGATGGTCTTGAGTTTCAACCAGTCGGTGAATGCGACTTCAGCCCATCCCTTGAGGAGTACGCGGTTCTGGGTGTAGTCGTTGATCTGTGCATCGTATGAAGCGACAGGGTTGATGGTTGAGTAAGCGCTGTTGAAAGCCTTGAGATAGAGCTCTCCTGTGTCCTTGTAAGCGTAAGGCCAGTTTTCACTCAATACGACTTTCCACATATAGAACGGGTTGTCTTTTGTTGACTGTCCGTCCTGGTTACCTGTCTGATACTGCCATGAATACTGGATTGAAGCTCCGGCCTTGATGTGCTTTGACACGTTGGCTTCGGCATTGAGGGTACCGGTGAGACGTTTCAGATAGTTGATTGAAACGACACCCTGCTGGTCAGTGTAGCTTACTGAACCGAAAACTTTACCCTTGTCATTGCCGCCTGATACGGTGACTTCGTAGTTCTGCGCTATACCTGTGCGGAACAGAACATCTTCCCAGTCCTTATAGATGTACTTGCTTTCATCCTTTGAAGGATAATTGCTCTCGACTTTCGCATTTACGTATGCTTCCAGAGTACCGTAGCTCTTCCATGCAGAAGGGTTGTCCTGGCCGTAGTTGGTCCATGCAACAGTGTGCAGGTATCTGTTCTGCTCGTCGTTGCAGAGAGGGTAGTTGTTGTATGCAAAGTAAGAGAGACCTGCGCTGGCCTTGAAGCTTGTCGAGATCTTGCCCTGTTTGCCTTTCTTGGTGGTAATGAGTACAACACCGTTGGATGCACGTGAACCGTAAAGAGAAGCGGCTGCGGCGTCCTTGAGGATGGTGACGCTTTCGATGTCACTAGGGTTGAGGAAGTTCATTACACTGGTGGAAATGTTTCCTGAACCGTAGTCACCGCTGGTGGCGGCGATACCGTCGATAACGTAGAGTGGCTGGTTGCTGGCGTTGAATGATCCGATACCACGGACTGTGATTTCAACTTCAGAACCCGGCTGTCCGGTTACGGAAGCTACCTGCACGCCGGGAGCCTTACCTGCAAGAACCTGTTCGAAGCTGACCACAGGTGCATCCTTGATTGCATCCTGCTTTACGACTGCAGCCGAACCTGAATAAGAGCCTTTCTTCACTGTACCGTAGGCGACGACCATAACTTCATCGAGGGCTTCGGCATCCGGTGAAAGAATTACATTGATCTGGGTTCTGCCGTTTACAGCGACCTCCTGGTCCTTGAAACCGATAGAAGAGAAAACCAATGTTGCGTCGGACGGAACCTTTTCAAGAACATAGGAACCGTCGTCAGAAGAAGCCACACCTATCGTTGTGCCCTTTACAACAATGCTTGCAAAAGGAATAGGCTGGCCGTCTGATGAAGATGTCACCTTACCGGTAACCTTCACCTGTGCGAAAGCCACATTGACCATCAATGCAGCAAACGCAACTAGAAAGAGTTTCTTCATAGATAGGTTATTTGGTTAAAGTATTCTATATACATACGTTGCAAAGTTAACGGAATTTTCGATATAAACAAATAAAAGTGTCAGACGGGCGCCTGTGAACGATTTATTGTGAACGATTTATTGATTAAAAAGACGATTTCAACACAAATGGAGCAGGCCGGCGGACAGACGCCCGTAGCATTTCACAAGGGTGCCGCCGAGTGAAAAATCGTAAAAAAAACGAGTACCGGTTATTGCGAAATGGAAGAAAAATTTTAACTTTACGAGGATTTTCATTGAAAATTATCGGATTTTATATAAAAAAGTCTGATTTTTAATCAATAAAGTCAACACTATACACAATTCAATACTATATTTTAACAAACCAAAAACTACTTATGAAGAAAGTAATGCTACTTGTGCTCGCTGCATTGACAGTCAATGTAGCTCTTGCACAGAACAAAGTCACAGGTGTTGTGGCTTCTTCAGAAGACGGTTCGCCGGTTCCATTCGCAAGTGTCGTCATCAAAGGCACTATGACGGGTGTCGCCACTCTTGACAATGGCGCATACGTTCTGGAAAAGGTTCCGGCAGATGCAACCCTCGTCTTCTCTTCTATCGGTTTCATTGATCAGGAAGTTCCGGTAAACGGACGCTCTGTGATCAACGTAGCCCTCAAGCCTGACGCAGAATCTCTCGAAGAGGTTATGGTCGTAGCGTATGGTACTGCAAAGAAAGGCACATATACAGGTGCCGCTTCTGTCGTTAAGCAGGATGCTATCAAGGACCTCCCTACAACTTCATTCGAGAACGCCCTTATGGGCAAGGTCGCAGGTCTCCAGATGGGTAGCGCATCAGGTCAGGCAGGTTCCACACAAAGCATCCGCATCCGTGGTATCGGTTCCATGAACGCATCCAACGAGCCTCTCTACGTAATTGACGGTGTCCCTGCAATTTCAGGTGATATCGGCCAGATGAGTGACTATACCTATTCAACCAACAACGTGATGAGTTCCATCAACCCTTCAGACATCGAGTCAATCACAGTCCTGAAGGATGCTGCAGCTTCCGCACTCTACGGCTCCCGAGCAGCAAACGGTGTCATCCTCGTCAACACCAAGAGAGGTAAATCAGGCAAACCGACCGTAAGTTTCAAAGCTTCGGTAGGTATCTCTCCCGACTGGGCATTCGACAGCTATCAGCAGGCAACTACAGAGCAGAGCCTACATATGCTCTATGAAACATTCTGGGATTACAACTACTACTGGACATCTTCAAATGAAGGCGACGCTCAGGCATCTTCTGCCGATGCAATCCGCCGTCTGAACAACAAGTTCAACCAACACGGTTACAAGTTCACCTCAACCGGCAACGGCCGCTATGATACTCCTGACATCGACGCAGTGGATGAAAAGGCAGCTGCAGCAGGACGCGGAAGAGGAAGATATTTCGACTGGGACAAGGCATATTTCGGAACAGGCGTCTTCCAGACCTATGACCTCAGCGTCAGCGGCGGCAACGACAACACCTCCTACTACTCTTCAGTCTCCTATACCAAAGACCAGGGCCGTGTAAAGATTAACTCCTATGATCGTCTTTCCGCACGCGCAAACGTCAACCAGAAGGTCGGCAAGTACGTCGAACTCCTCACTAACGTCAGCATCGCCCACACCGACAGGTCAGGTTTCAACGATACCTGGAACAACTCCTCAAACCTCTATATGCAGGCAAAGAACCTGATGTGGGGTTTCTACTGGCCAACCAACTACAAGACAGGCGATCCTTGGACAGCACGTTACGGCAGCTACGGCTACAACAACCTTTACTACAACGAGAAGTGGAGCAACGCCTCAAAGACTTTGAAGTCAACAATCAGCGAGACTCTCACCGTCCACATCATCCCTGGTCTCGATGCCAAGACAGTGTTCTCATTCGACAACACCGACACCAAGGACGACTACTACATCAGCTCCGAGCACTTCAACTGCCCTGCAGTTGACGGCAAGGACGTTGCCAGGGCAGTGGCCATGGACACCGAGACAAGGAAGATCGTTTCCTCAACCACCCTCAACTACAACAAGACCTTCGCAGAGAAGCACAACGTCAATGCTCTCGTAGGTTTTGAGGCTGAAAGCAACAACACCCGCTATATCCGCGCTGAAGGAAAGAACCTCTCCACTTCAGCCCTCGAGACAGTCGCAACCGCAGGTGTCCTCGATGCAAACGCATACAGCTGGGGCAATGCAATGCAGTCTATCCTCTCCCGTCTGGAATACAACTACGACGGCCGCTACTACCTCTCCGGCAGTTTCCGCCGCGACGGTTCCTCACGCCTTTCCGCACAGACCCGTTGGGGTAACTTCTGGTCAGTAGCCGGCAGCTGGAGAATCAGCAGCGAAAGCTTCATGCAGAATCAGGATGTCATCAGCAACCTCCGTCTCCGCGCATCTTACGGTGTCAACGGTACCCTTCCTTCAAGCAACTACGGCTGGAGGGCACTTGCAGCATACGGAGCAAACTACAACGGCAACCCTGGCGGTTACATCAGCAACGTGGCTTCAGACGACCTCCGTTGGGAGAAGAGCTACACATATAACGTGGCTTTGGAATACGGTTTCTTCAACAACCGCCTCACAGGTAGTGTCGAGTATTTCAACCGCGACTCCAAAGACCTTCTCATGAACGTTCCTATTTCCCGCGTGACCGGTTTCTCATCAACACTGCGCAACATCGGTGAGGTGAACAACCGCGGTTGGGAAGTCGAACTCAGCGGTGATATCATCAAGACCAAGGACATCACCTGGTCCGCAGGTCTGAACGCCTCCTTCACCAAGTCATCCGTCAAGAAACTCTATCGTCAGGAGGGTGAAGAGGTAGGTCAGGACATCATCTGGAACGATCCTACAGGAGGTGACGGCCTCTGCCAGTTCATCTACAGGGAGGGCGAGTCAATGCTTGCAGTCTATGGCCTCGAATGGGCAGGCGTGGAGAAATCCACAGGTCTGAACCTCTGGTATTCAAACAACGACAACTGCGACTTCAAGGATGCAAACGGCCGCAACGTAGTTTACGACTTTTATGATGCAGACGAAATCATTCTTGCAGACCTTGTTCCTCTGGTATATGGCGGTATCACAACCGACTTCAGCTGGAAGGGCCTCTCTCTCGGCCTGAACTTCAACTACAAGATAGGCAAGATGTATGACGGCGCCGAGCAGAACACAACCGACGACGGTTACTTCTGGGAGCGTATCCGTGCAAAGAATATGTGGGAGAACCGCTGGACAGACGCAACTGCCGAGACCGCAACTCTTCCTCGCATCATCGGTAACGACTCAGAGGATTTCGAGCAGTATAGTTCACGCCACATCCACAATGGCAACTTCCTCAGACTCAAGACCGTTACCCTCAGCTACTCTTTCCCGAAGAGCATTTTGAGCAAGATGAACATGAACGGTCTGCGCGTTTACTTCTCAGGCCAGAACCTCTTCACCGCATCAGCTTGGAAGTACTGCGATCCTGAAGTAAACTCATACGGTACTCAGGGCTGGGGAATTCCTCAGAGCAAAACTTACACATTCGGCCTTGAATTCTCCTTCTAATCTAAATTCCTAAGACAATGAAAAAGATATCAATTATACTAATGGCTTTTGCGTTGGTCCTCACCTCCTGCAAGGATTTCCTCGATGTGGCTCCGACCAACCAGGCAGCGTCCGAGATCTGCATCTCCAATGCAGACGATGCGAAGGTTATGCTCAACGGTCTCTACAACGCTATGACCTCCTCAAGCTTCTACGGCCGTAACTTCGTAATCTACGGAGACCTCAAGACCGACCACGTTACAGTCGAGTCAAACGGTAGAGGTTATGACTATATGTATGCATATCAGCACAGTGCAACCAGCGGCACAATGTCAGGCTTCTGGAGCACCGGCTACAACACCATCATGCTCTGCAACAACATCATCGAAGGCTGCGCAAAGCTCGATGACGCCGAGGCTGACGAATATGCAGCACAGGCACAGACAATCCGCGCGATGTTCCACTACGACCTCGCCCGTCTCTACGGCAAGTGCTGGAACGACGACAAGACAGCTCTCGCTGTTCCTATCGTAAACGAGACTGTTCCAGCAGGCGCACAGCTCCCGAGAAACACTGTCGCTGAAGTTTATGACTTCGTTCTTGCAGAACTTGACGCAGCAGCTCCAAGACTCTCCAAATCAAAGGAGGACGGCTTCATTAACTACTACGGCAACCGCGCCATCAAGGCACGCGCCCTTATGGATATGGAAAACTACGCAGGTGCCCTCCAGGTTGCAGAAGAAATCATCAATAGCGGCAAATACAGCCTCTACACTCCAGATGAGTGGGTTGATTCCTGGGCTGAACAGTTCGGAAGCGAATCCATCATCGAAATCGGTATGTACGTCAATGAAGGTGACAACGGCTCAACCGGTGACATCGGATGCGTATTCATCATCGGTGGCGGTAACGGCAAGAACCCTCAGTATATGCTTGCAGGACTCGGCTGGCTCGACCGTATGTATGAAGACCCTACAGATGTCCGCTGGGGCGTTATGGGTGAAGATGACATCCGCGATAGTGCTCTTGAAGGTGACGAGCTCAAGACAGTCAAGATGGAACGCCGCCACGGCTCATTCGGTTCCTGCTGGAAATACAGAGGCGGTCTTGAAGGCAAAGGCGACGGTAAGGCATCCAACTCTGCCGTCAACGTGAAACTCTGCCGTCTGTCAGAAATCTATCTGATTGCCGCTGAAGCAGCGCTCCAGTCCAACAACAAGGCAAAGGCAGCAGAATATACCAACGAAATCCGCAAGCGTTCGCCTGCTCTTCCTGCCTATACTGAAGCAACCATCACCCGCAAGGCAATCCTCGATGAAAAGAGCAAGGAATTCTTCAGCGAAGGTATCCGTTACTGGGATCTCATCCGCACCAACTCTACCATCGAGATGGATGATTACACTACAGACGTAGTGGTAACAACCCGTGAGACCTCATTCAACCGTTCATTCTACAAGTGCATACTTCCTATGTACAAAGATGAAATGAACGCAAACCCTAACATCGTCCAGAACCCTGGATACTAGGATTCGATTTGAATTATAGCCTGAAGGGGCGGCCCCGTGAGGAGCCGCCCCTTCTTTTTTACTCGATGGAGTCTATATACGGCATTCGGGATTCCATGATGAGCGGAAAATATTTGTCTGTCCGGCCAAAGCGAGGAAGCAGCCTGTTTGAGAATTCGCTCCGCATTGAAGGATAAGGCATTCTTGGAGTCACCGTCTCTGCTGATACGGGCCTCTCCTGCCCTCTCCATTCAAAATCCTTAAGATACATCTTCTCCCGCGGAAGTTCGAGGACAGGATAAGCATCGCTCTTTATCTGCTCATTATAGAGCATTCTGCGGGCGCTGCCGTCTTTTATCAAAGCACTCATACTCTTAGCCTCCTTGAGATTGGCGGTAGTGATGAAATCTCCATCCATCATAAAGAAGAGCGCATTTACCCCGCCGAGGGCATCATAGCGGTAGAGTTCATCGTTGTGGAAAAATCCGGTCATCTCAGTACTCTTTATCTGATGGTAGTAAGCAGTATCTACCTGTGATATTATCCAGGCATCTGTCAACAGGCTTGCGCGATGCGGCCTGCCGTCCTTCAGAAGAATATGCACCGTTTCGCCGGTAAGCTGATTCTTGATTTCGTTCCAAAGAATCGGCCTGCCATACATTCTGGCAATGGAATCCAGTTCACAGAACACAACTGAATCACAGGCGGCCTGAATATCCGAACGGAACGCCCTCATATTGTGGTATCCGTGGACATAACGTACAAGAGTGGAGTCCGCAGGAGGCGGAACTGTGTCGGGAGGCTGAACTATCGCAGTCGAATCGATTCCGTCCGGCAAAGAGGCAATCGTGTCTGCTGGAGCTGAGAGAGAGTCGGCCTGAGCGGTGGTAGAATCTTTCTCGGCCGCCTTCTTCAGGGGTGGCAATTTGCCAACCTTGCGCATAGACTCCTGAGCGGCCTTGGCCCGTTCGGCAGCCTGCTCGTCGCGCCGTTTCTTCAGGGAGTCGAAAGTAATATCCTCAAGACGCTGCGCGGCTTCTTCCACTTCCTCTCCGGAAATGTCGCATTTGTATCTCGAATAGACTATCAGAGAATCGGCTCTTACATAGAGCGTGTCGGGGCGGCCGTCATCAAGAGTGCCGCAATGAATTATGACCGGGTCGCGGGACATTGTCAGCCTTGCGTCAACACTGTCTTTCCGGTAGAGTATATGATCTGCCGTATAATAGGCCCGTCGCGCCGTGTCGAGCACCTGCGCATTGTCGTACATATTGATTTCTTCAGTTTTCCTGTCATAGAAGACGCTCTGTGCCCACGCTTCATATTGAGGATCATCCATATAGACATCCTTTTCGAAATGAATCAACTCCGTAGGGCGGTCGTACCATCCGTAGTCTGCATTGACAAAGCCTTTCTCCCGCCAGATGTCGGTATCTTCAAAAAAGTATATGCGGTCCTCCGCGGACTTGTAATCCATTCGATTGGCTGATATCACAATCGAATCCGTATATACCTCGACTTCATCAGAAAAACTGAAGAGTTTCGCTGCGGCTTCATAACGTCCGTTTTCACTCTCTATGACACTGCTGTCACGACTGAGCATCGCTCCACCGCCACGGAAGAGGGCTACACTGTCCTTAGTGTTGTAGTCCAGCCACTCTGTGCGAAGGGTATTGCCGTCTCTGTCGAAGAGTTCGACAAGAGTGCCTCGAAAGCGCGCAGTGTTGTCCGAGGCGGTATAGTCCATCTGATCGCTCTTGAGCATCGTACCGTCCTGAACCACCTGCACGTTGCCATAGGCGAACACCTGCTGGGCTTCAACATTCCACGAAGCGGAATCACAGTAGAAATATGTGTCGTTGTGAAAAAACCTGGCGTGTCCACGCACAATCCGATAATGAGTGCCGAAGGACTCCTCCTGCCACGCAATATCAGCCTGAACCAGCTTGAAGACGCTGTCAGGAGAGTGTTCTATCTGGCTCTGAGCCCCCACCGAAGGGATGCACAGGGTCAACAGAACTGACAGAACCAGTATCTTTCCGGAGAATGTCATCCTTTATTTGATCCACCCGTCATATCTGAAATCGCACCCTTCGAACATCGGATCGACTATGATGTAGGTGGTCTTCTGCTTCTCCTTGATGAATTTTTCAATCTCAACCTCGGCATTCTTCATATCTATGACACGGGTGAGGTCGTCGTAATCTTCCTTGTAGTTTGCGACGTGGGAAGGAACGATTTTGTCAAGGGTGATTATCTTGTAGATGGTATTGCCGTTGCGGCCTTCATTGTCAAGAGACTCGAAAGGCTCCGAGATATCACCTTCCTTCATTGTCCTCAGAGCCGCATAGTCGGTCGGCTTGAGCTGGTCTTTCTCGAAGTATGAGGAACCTGTATTCTCATCGGCCAGAAGACCTCCATTCACCATAGTGGCGGGATCTTCTGAAAATTTGCGGGCAGCATTGAAGAAAGAGATGCTGTCCGCAACTATGAGATTGCGTATGCTGTCCAGTTTATTGAAGGCGCGTGTGCGGTCTTCTGTGGTATAAGAGGGCTTTACGAGGATATGACGCGCATTGAACTTGTCACCGTCACGTTCCACAAGTTGTATGATATGGAATCCGTCCGGCGTCTCGACTATCTGCGACACCTGTCCGACCTTCAAGGCCATTGCCGCATCTGAAAATGCAGGCCAGAAGACACTTTTCGGTGCCATACCGAGCTCACCTCCCCTGCTGAAAGAACCGGGATCCTCGGAATAGAGTCTGGCAAGAGTGGAGAACTTTTCACCATTGACAACACGCTCGCGCAGTTCGAGCAGTTTTTCCTTTACCTTCACCTTCGCCGCTTCACGGTCCGGATAGAGACCTATCTGGCGGATACGATATTTGGTGCTGACTACAGGAAGGTCCTCCTCAGGAGTTTCCTTGCAATACTTCTCGACATCCCGGGGCGTCAGTTTCGGCACGTTCTGGGAAACGGTCCTCTGCATTTCCTGAATGAGAGACTGTTCCGTGAGGGCTTCGTGCCACTCAGCGCGCAACTTGTATATCGGTTTGCCGAAATACTCTTCCGTCTGCCTTTCACCTCCAAGAGAGGAATAAATCTCATTCATACGGCCTTCAAGGGCGGCTTCCACGTTGGCTTCGTTGACTGTAAGGGAATCTATCCGGGCCTGCACAAGGAAAAGCTTAGAGGTCATCATCTCTTCGAGCATCTCGCAACGCACAGTTCTATCCACGGTGAGTCCCCTCGCCCGGAGAAGTTGGGCTTCCGATTCGAGCTGTGAAAGCATAATGACTTCATTGCCGATCAAAGCAATGGACTTGTCTACAAGTCCGCCCTGATATTTCTGCGCAAAAGCGTTTTGGCCTGCCATAATAAAGGCAAGCGCAAGCACACCGGCAAAAAAACTCCTATTCATCGTAGTTGTAAATTTTTAGTTTTCTTGTTTCGACAGCCTCATCAAGCAACTCCCGTTCCAATCTGCTGACAAGTTCCTGCTTCCTTTTGCTGATAACGGTCTCCTGCAACCGTTCCGTATTGTAGTCAAACGGGGAAACTTCGCCCGGAGGCACTCTGTCATAGATATATACGAGAACGCAGTTATCTCCCACGACGTATTCTGAAAAAGATTCGCCTGAAAGTATTTTTTCGCACTCCTCAACGCTGATGCCTATTTCTGCAGCAAGAACCGAAGTTGGTATCCATTCGCCTGAAAATTCCGAATACTTCTCGGCGACAGCCTTGCAAAGTTCGGCCAATTCGGCATTTGAAGTCGGATTGTTGAGGCGGAAACCGCTCTTAATCGTCTCATAATAAGGAGAAACGCGGGACACTCTCGCCAGACGGGCTTTCACAACCGAATATGGGAATGTGTAATTCTCGCTCCGGGCGGTGTAATAGTCCTGCATTTCCTTTATGGAAACTACCGTATCCAGATTTTCCTCGACAAACTTCTTCTCGTAGCGGAAACCGAGTATGTCCCGGCGCAATTCCTCCATCTGGTCGGAAATGTCGCGGTCGCTCTTCGAAAGTTCCTCCTTGGCCTTCATCAGCAGCAGTTTGCTCAGGGCCCAGGTGTCGATGTACTGTCTGACCATCTTGACACTGTCTTCCGGCGCAGTGCCGGAAGGGAGCAGCCTGACCACTTCACTTTCGTAGAGCACGTCAGTGCCTATTCTGGCCACTCTGCGGTCGTGGCTGTGCCAGGTACTGCGCAGAGTCTCACAGGAAGTCAGCAACAATATCAGACAGAACAGAGGCACCAGTCGTTTCATAGTCTATCTCGAGTAGTTAGGAGCCTCGCGTGTGATTGTGACGTCGTGCGGATGGCTTTCGGCCATGCCGGCTGCAGTTATCTTGACAAACTTCGCATCGCGCAGAGCCTCGATATCCTTGGCACCGCAATAGCCCATACCGGCACGGAGACCTCCGACAAGCTGGTATATAACCTCCGCAAGTTGTCCCTTGTAAGGAACCTGGGCTACAATGCCTTCAGGAACAAGTTTCTTTATATCCTCTTCCATATCCTGGAAGTAGCGGTCTTTCGAGCCTTTCTGCATTGCCTCAAGGGAGCCCATTCCGCGATATGATTTGAATTTCCTGCCGTTAAGGATGATAGCCTCTCCGGGAGCCTCTTCCACGCCTGCGAAGAGGGAGCCACACATCACAGTGCTGGCTCCTGCCGCAAGCGCTTTCACTATGTCACCGCTATATCGCAGACCACCGTCGGCAATCAGAGGGATGCCGCTGCCCTTGAGGGCGTCAGCCACATCCATTACGGCTGTCAACTGCGGGACTCCGATGCCGGCAATGATGCGGGTGGTGCAGATTGAACCAGGTCCGATACCGACCTTCACGCCGTCGACTCCGCATTCCTTCAGGGCAAGAGCAGCCTCACCGGTAGCGATATTGCCTGCGACTATCTGAATTTCAGGAAAAGCCTCGCGAATCTTCTTTATTGTATTGAGCACACCTACAGAATGGCCGTGGGCAGTGTCAAGCACCACTGCATCAACGCCTACGCTGATGAGTTTCTCGACATCCTGCAGACTGTGGGAGTTGATGCCGACAGCCGCCGCAGTGAGCAGACGGCCGTAGCTGTCCTTGCTGGCTATAGGATTGTTCTTGATCTTCGATATATCGCGGTATGTGATCAGACCCACGAGTCTGCCGTCTGCATCCACCACCGGAAGTTTCTCGATACGGTTTGCGCGAAGCACCTCAGTGGCTTCCTCCAGAGTGGTTTTGGAGCTGACGGTAATGAGATTTTCACAGGTCATCACCTCCTTGATAGGAGTTGACGTATTGTCCTGAAAGCGGAGGTCACGGTTAGTGACAATACCGATAAGGTGTTTGTTTTCATCCACCACCGGGATTCCGCCGATATGGTTCTCCGCCATAAGCCTGAGAGCGTCGCCTACGTTGGCATCCACATTGATGGTCACAGGATCGTATATCATTCCGTTCTCGGCGCGTTTGACCTTGCGCACCTGTTCCATCTGCATCTCGATGGGCATATTCTTGTGGATTACGCCGATACCGCCGGAGCGGGCGATGGCGATGGCCATATTCGCGTCGGTGACGGTGTCCATTGCAGCTGAAACTATAGGGACCTGAAGCCTGATGCTTCTGGTGAACCGGGAAGAGATATTCACATCTCTTGGCAGAACTTCACTTCTGGCCGGGATGAGGAGAACATCGTCATAGGTGAGCCCCTCTTTTACTATTCTGTCTGAAACCATAGGCTAAAGCGATATGATACCCGGTTTCTTTGTGAGGCCGAGGCCCGGTTTGTCTTCGAGAGTTATGCGGCCGTCAACGAGTTTCATACCGTTGAAGCAGTCGTTGCCCAGGAGGTAGTTGCCGTCGAGGTCAGCCCACTCCATCTTAGGAGAAATCTGGGCGGCAGCTGAAATGGCAACTGAAGTTTCTGTCATACAGCCTACCATAAGCTTCATATGGAGCTGCTCGGCCATAGTTATCATCTGGCGTGCCTCATAAAGGCCCGTGCATTTCATCAACTTGATGTTGATACCGTGGAAAGCGCCCTTGAGTTTAGGAATATCAGTGAGACGCTGGCACGATTCATCTGCCATCACAGGCAGCGGACTGCGCTCGGTTACCCAGGCTATTTCATCGAGGTTGTACTTGCTCATAGGCTGCTCTATCATTGTAACGCCCTTCTCTGCAAGCCAGTGAATCATATCGAGAGCGTAATACTTGTCTGTCCAGCCCTGATTTGCATCGATGACGATGTTTCGGTTGTCACGGGCGCGGATGAACTCTATCATACGCTTGTCTTCCCTCTCGGTCATACCGAGCTTCACTTTGATGATCTTGTTCCAGTTCGCTTCTTCAAGTTTGGTCTGGAGCATTTCATCAGACTCATCGTAACCTATTGTATAGCAGGTATAAGGAGCCTTTTTTGCATCGAATCCCCACATTTTCCACCAAGGCTGGCCCATAATGTTGCCGCAAAGGTCGTGAAGAGCTATGTCGATGGAAGCTTTGGCTGCAGTGTTGTTCGTAGTAATCTTGTCGCAGGCCTTCATTATGTCCTCAATCTGGAACGGATTGTCGAACTGAGGGAGAACGTTCTCCACCACTTTCTTGTAATATTCGTGGCAGGATGCCTGTGTCTCACCGAGATATGGAGGCATCGCAGCCTCTCCGTAGCCTTCGTAGCCATCCCAGCTCAGGCGGGTGATGACGATAGGTGTGGTCGTTCTGGATGAGCCGGAAATGTGGAAGGTGAATTTCATCACGCCCTGGAAATCCTCCCAAGCGAGTTCAAGTTTCTTGCTGCCGCTCTTCTTCGGAGCTTTTGCAAAGAGGTCTGACGGTTTCCACAACGCAGCGCCTGCAGTAAGGAGGCCGGCTGCCTTTAAAAATGTTCTGCGATCGCTCATGGTAATATTATTTAATTGTTGTTTTCGAAATAGATGTCGCCCTTCTCCACTGAAACGATATCCTTGCCGCAATCCTGATTGC
This sequence comes from Candidatus Cacconaster caballi, assembly GCA_018065695.1. Lineage (GTDB taxonomy): Bacteria > Bacteroidota > Bacteroidia > Bacteroidales > UBA932 > Cacconaster > Cacconaster caballi. The sequence goes on from JAGHST010000001.1 coordinate 24,053, forward strand.
CAATCACGCGGATTGCACGGATAGGCTTTCGGTAGTACTCGTCCGGAGCGCCCGGTGTGAGATCGTTGATGCGTACAAGTTCGGACGAATGGATGAATTTGCCGTTTCCGATGTAGATGCCGACGTGCGAAATGCGCTCTGGCTTTCCGTCTTTGGCTTCCCTTCCGAAGAAGATGAGGTCTGCAGGTTCGAGATTGTCGAGGCCCTGACTGATATCCACACTCTCGCCGGTCTTGTATTGCTGCGAAGCGTTTCTCAGAAGTACATATCCGTTAAGGAAATATACTGACTTTGAGAATCCGCTGCAGTCCACTCCTTTGATTGATGTACCGGCCCAGAGGTACGGCACTCCGATAAACTTGTATGCGGTGTTGAGGACTTCCTGACGGGCTGCATCCACCTCGGACTTGGAGGCGTTTGCAGGTACGACTGCCTTACGGCTCTTTGCCCACTCTTCGAAGTCCATCACGTCTGCTGTCGGAACGAATGCCTTGCGTCCGTCCGGAAGTGCAACCTCGGTATATTTGCCTGATGTGCCCTTATACTCGACTATGCAACCCCAGCAGGCATCTGAAACGTGCTGTGCGCCCTCTTTCGGCTCTTCCACGAAGAAAGTGTAGAAGCTTGTGACAATTACCCTTCTGGAAGATTTCCAAGCCTTCAGTTCCTCCGGAGTTACAACCTTGACTGCCATCTCGTTGACCCAGGCCTTGTATCCGTCCGGGGTCTCCACGTTCACCCAATAGTCATCTTCAGGAGCATAGTGCAGTTTGAGCGGAGTGCCCATAAGTGCCTGTGTGCCCAGTTCAGCCGCATAATCAGGATCCTCTCTCATGTTTATTACAGAGAGATTCGCCAGTGCAAGCTGATTAAGTTCTTCCCACTGAGGGGCTTCTTCTACCTTTTGATTTTTGGGGCCGTTGCCGCAGGATGCCAATGCAGCCAGGCATAGAACAAGAGCGAATATACGTTTCATAGTTATGATTGAATTAGATTACGGCATTTTATTACATCATACAAATATAACCTTTTTCTTATCTTTGTGCAAGAAAAAATTCGGAGGATGAAACGCTACAATCAGTTTGTGGATTATTTTCGGGAGAAGTACGGATGCAGAGTTCAAAAGCTTGTGGTGGATGCCGGCTTCACGTGCCCCAACCGCGACGGTTCACTGGCCTTGGGCGGATGCACATACTGCGACAACAACGCATTTCATCCATCCTACAGCACACCCGACAAAAGCATTGCCCTGCAACTTGACGAGGGCATTCGGTTCCACAAGGTGAGATATCGCTCCGCAGCAAAGTATCTTGCTTATTTCCAGCCATATTCCAATACTTACGCCCCGCTCGGGCGACTTAAGGAACTCTACGGGCAGGCTCTCTCCCACCCCGACGTGGTAGGCCTCGCCATCGGCACCAGACCGGATTGTCTGGACAGTGAAAAGCTTGACTATCTGGCCGAACTTTCGCAGCATTGCGAAGTCCTTCTCGAAATAGGTATTGAATCGTGCTACGATGAAACTTTGCGACATATCAACCGCCGCCACACTTTTGAACAGGCCCGCCGGGCGTTGGAGGAAAGTTCGGAGCGCGGCATCCGCACCGGAGCCCATTTCATTTTCGGTCTGCCGGGCGAAACGCGGGAGATGATGCTCGAAGGAGCGGAAATCATCAACAACCTCCCGCTGGGAAGCGTCAAATTCCATCAGTTGCAGATTATCAAAGGCACTCCGATGGAAAAGGAATTCGCCCTGCATCCGGAGCGTTTCGTTACCTGGAAGCTGGACGAATATATAGATTTCTTCATCGATTTTCTAGAGCGGCTGAGGCCGGACCTCGGCATTGAGCGCTTCGCCGGGGAAGTGCCGCCCAGATACGTCAACTCCACACCCTGGGGATTGGTCCGGAATGTGGAGTTGTTGCGTATGCTTGAAGCGCGCCTTGAGGAGCGCGACACCCGTCAGGGAGCCCTCCTTATTCAGCGTTCTTCTTACCCTTGCCGCTCTTGGCAAGAGCGCTGAGTTTTGCGCAAAGATCATCAAGACCCTTGTAGAGGTCTTTCATAATCTGACTGTAATATGCCTTGAGTTTCACGTCCTTTGCAGGGTGGTTCACTTTGTCGAATATATCGTCTGCAAGGTCGTTTGCTTCATTCATAAGGACCTCAACCTTCTCGGTCGGGACTTCTTCGTGAAACATTGCAAAAAGGAGGCAGTCTTCGATAAAGTCGCCTACAAGGAATTCTATGTCCTTCTTGATAACTCTTAAGTTCATTGATTGTCGCTATTATTGGTTGTTTTCTTTGTTTTCATTTCTATCCCTGCGCGGTCCGCGGCCGTGGTCACGGTCGTGGCCGAAAGGCTTGCGCGGCCCGTTGCCCTGGCCTCTTCCGCCCTGCGGACGCGGCTTGCGCTCCGGCTCCACATAGCCTTCGGGTTTAGGAAGGAGAGCTTTGCGGCTGAGGCGGAGCTTTCCGGTCTTGGCGTCGATTTCGAGAAGTTTGACATCTACTTCGTCGCCGATATTGAGCACGTCTTCAGTCTTTTCCGTCTTCGACCAGTCTATCTCGGAGATATGGAGCAAACCTTCCTTGCCCGGAAGAATCTCCACGAATGCTCCGAATTCGAGAGTCGAGACCACTTTGCCGTGATATACCTCGCCTACCTCCGGAACTGTTGTGATGGCCTTGATCTTTGCAAGAACACTGTCCATAGCTTCCTTGTTGTCGCCGAAGATATCGACTACGCCGATTGCGTTGCCCTCTGCATCTTTCTGCTCATCGATGGTAATGGTACAGCCTGTCTCTTTCTGCATGCCCTGGATGGTCTCGCCGCCCTTGCCGATGATTGCGCCGATGAATTCACCCGGAACCTGAATTTGGATGATGCGCGGAACGAACGGCTTGTAATCTTCGCGAGGCTTGTCGATGGTCTTCATCATCTCGCCCATAATATGCATACGTCCCTGACGAGCCTGTTCGAGAGCCTTCTCAAGAACCGTATAGCTCAGACCGTCAACCTTGATATCCATCTGGGTGGCGGTGATACCGTCTGCGGTGCCGGTCACCTTGAAGTCCATATCGCCGAGATGGTCTTCATCGCCTAGAATATCGGTAAGGATTGCATAGCGGTCGTTTGGTCTCTGAGCATCCGTAATCAGGCCCATAGCCACACCAGCTACAGGTTTCTTGATCTTGACACCCGCATCCATCAGAGCAAGGCAGCCACCGCATACGGAAGCCATTGAAGATGAACCGTTCGACTCAAGGATATCAGACACCACGCGTACTGCGTAAGGATTTTCCGGAGCCAATGGAACCACAGGCTTGAGCGCTCTCATAGCAAGGTTTCCGTGACCTACTTCGCGGCGTCCGACACCGCGCTGAGCTTTTGCTTCTCCGGTTGCGAACGGAGGGAAGTTGTAGTGAAGGACAAACTGCTGATCGTCCTGAATAAGAACCTCGTCGGTTTCCTTCATATCCATCTTGGTACCGAGCGTTACGGTTGCAAGCGACTGAGTCTCACCGCGGGTGAATATAGCGCTGCCGTGGGCGCAAGGCAGATAGTCAACCTCGCACCATATAGGGCGCACCTGGTCACATACGCGGCCGTCCAGGCGTATGCCTTCATCGAGAATAAGGTTGCGCATAGCCTCTTTCTCTTCGTTGTGATAGTAACGGTCTACAAGAGAAATCTTTACGTCATATTCTTCTTTTTCAGCCTCTGTTGCAGGCTCTGGAATTGTCGCTATGAACTCCTCCTTGATGGCCGCAAAGCCGTCTTCACGCTCGTGCTTAGGTTTTGCAGCCTTTGCCAGAGCATAGCATTTGTCGTAGCAGAAATCGTGTACCGCCTTCTTGAGTTCCTCGTCTTCGAGGTCGTGAGGATAATCACGCTTGTTGACGTCAGTACCGAGTTCATGCATAAGTTCTTTCTGCACGCGGCAGTGGCGCTTTATTTCTTCGTGTGCGAATTTGATTGCTTCGAGCATATCGTGCTCGCTTACCTCGTTCATTTCGCCTTCAACCATCATTATATTCTCTTCGGTTGCGGCCACCATAAGTTCGAGGTCGGAGTCTTTCATCTGACTGAAAGTAGGATTGATTACGAACTGTCCGTTTACGCGGCTTACGCGTACCTCTGAGATAGGTCCCTGGAACGGAAGGTCGCTGGTTGCCAGTGCACAGGAGGCTGCAAGACCTGCAAGCGCATCAGGCTGAATGTCTTTTTCCGCTGATATCAGATTTACGTTTACAAACACCTCAAGGTGGAAATCTTCCGGCCAGAGAGGTCTGATAGGACGATCCACAAGGCGGGAGATGAGAATTTCATAGTCCGAAGCCTTGCCTTCCCTCTTCATGAATCCACCAGGGAAGCGTCCTGCCGAATAATATTTTTCCTTATAATCTACCTGGAGCGGAAGGAAGTCGGTACCTTCCTTCATCTCCTTTGCCGCTGTCACTGTAGCCAGGAGCATCGTGCCCCCCATCTTCACTACAGCCGAACCGGCTGCCTGCTTGGCCAACTTGCCGGTTTCGATTTCAATTGTTCTGCCATCTTCCAGTCGGATGGTCTTCTTTATTATATTCATATCGTCTTAAAAGTGTCTTACAAAAAAGGCCGCATATTCCGGCGGCCTTTCCCTTTTCTTTCCTATGTTATTTGCGGAGGTTGAGGGCCTTCACAATAGCTCTGTATCTCTCGATGTCAGTAGCCTTCAAGTAGTCAAGCATCTGGCGACGTTTACCGATAAGACGCTGCATGGCGCGCTGTGTGCCTGTGTCCTTCTTATTGGCCTTGAGGTGCTCTGTCAGGTGAGCGATACGGTAGGAAAACAAAGCAATCTGGCTCTCAGCGGAACCAGTGTCAACATTAGACTTTCCGTATTGACCGAAAATCTCTTGCTTTTTGTCTGCGTTAAGATATTCTGACATAATGCAAAAAATTGTTAATAAATGTTTTTCTCTTTCGAGTCTGCAAAGGTAAATAATATTTTCGACTTCGCAACTTTTTTGCGAACAAGTTGAGACTGAAGCAAGACTCGCAAGCGGCTTTTCTTCTTATGGCATAATTGTCATATCTTTGCACGGCGGTAAATAACTTCAAAGTCAATGATATTCCGATTCATATACAGGAAGAGGCGGAGGCCGAAGGCGGCAGGACCCCTCATCGATGAGTGGAGGGCCGAAGCGAAGGCTTCGCTCGTCCCGCGCCTCAGGCATCTCGCTTCCGTCCACGGCTTCGAACTGCATCGTGTGGCCATCAAGAACAACCGCACCAACTGGGGCAGCTGCTCGACAAAAGGCAACATCAACCTCAATCTGCAACTGATGGGGCTTCCTGAGCACCTGCGCGACTATGTAATGCTCCACGAACTGTGTCATCTCAAGCATCCCGACCACGGAGAGGATTTCCACGCACTTCTGGCGAAGCTTCTCTACGAACACGATATGCCGTCAGAAAAGCTGTTGCGGGAGGAAATCAAGAAATATCACACCATTTAAGCAGCTTCTTAAACCAAATCTCAAAAAATTATATACCTTTGCATTCCCATCAGGGAACGGGAAGTGGCGCAGTTGGCTAGCGCGCTGCGTTCGGGACGCAGAGGTCGGGTGTTCGAGTCACCTCTTCCCGACAAAAAGAAAGACGGACGGTCGCTCAGGCCATCCGTCTTTCTTTTATCCATCAACTCCTACCAGCGGTTCAGAGGAAGACCTTTCATCTTCTGTTTCACCTTGGTCTTGACCTCCTCGATTACGGCATCGTCTTCGACATTGTTGAGGACCTTATCGACAAGCTCCACAATAGTCGGCATATCCTTTTCAACCAGACCGCGCGAAGTTACGGCAGGAGTGCCGACGCGAAGGCCTGAAGTCTGGAACGGACTGCGGCTGTCGAACGGAACCATATTCTTGTTGACGGTGATACCGGCGCGGACGAGAGCCTTCTCGGCCACCTTTCCGGTAAGGTCAGGGAATTTGGTGCGGAGGTCTATCAGCAGGAGATGGTTGTCAGTACCGCCCGAAACGACATAGTAGCCTTTGTCGATAAATGCATCGGCGAGAGCTGCTGCGTTCTTCTTGACCTGAATCTGGTACTCCTTGAATTCCGGTTGCAGAGCCTCATAGAAAGCGACGGCCTTTGCTGCGATACAATGCTCGAGAGGTCCGCCCTGAATGCCCGGGAATACGGAAGAATTGATAATCTGGCTCATCTTCTTCACTGCGCCCTTTGGTGTAGTGAGTCCCCAAGGATTGTCGAAATCCTTTCCAATCAAAATGATGCCGCCGCGAGGACCGCGGAGGGTCTTGTGTGTTGTGGATGTGACTATATGGGCATATTTCACCGGATTCTTGAGAAGGCCTGCGGCTATCAGACCTGCAGGATGGGCCATATCCACCATGAAGAGGGCTCCCACCTTGTCTGCAATGGCGCGCATACGCTCCCAGTCCCACTCGCGCGAGTATGCGGAGGCGCCGCCCACGATGAGCTTCGGCTTATACCGGAGAGCCTTTGCTTCCATATCATCGTAATCTACAAGACCGGTTTTCTCATTGAGCTGATATGCCACTGCGTTATACAGTATGCCGGACATATTGACCGGAGAACCGTGCGTCAGATGACCGCCGTGGGCAAGATCCAGTCCCATAAAAGTGTCGCCCGGCTTGAGGCAGGCCTGGAACACGGCCATATTGGCCTGTGCACCTGAATGAGGCTGCACGTTGGCATATTCGGCATCGAAAAGTTTGCAGAGACGGTCTATCGCCAGCTGCTCGATCTGGTCGACAACTTCGCATCCGCCGTAATAGCGCGCTCCGGGATACCCTTCTGCGTATTTGTTGGTGCAGACGCTACCAAGTGCCTCAAGCACCTGAGTGCTGACGAAATTTTCGGAAGCGATCAGCTCAATGCCTTCTGTTTCACGCTCTTCCTCTTTTCGAATCAAATCCAGAATTTGTACGTCTTGTTTCATAGATATTTTTATTGTTTTAACTTTGTCCTAGTAATTAACAAAGATAATCATTTTTTAATTGATATTTCACCCAAATGTTCAGAAAACTTTTGAACAGCGAACTCGGAAGAATGGATGTCGAAGATTACAAGGCAGCAATCAAAGCTCCTATTGCCCTGGTGCTCGACAACATCCGATCGCAACACAACATAGGCTCGGCATTCCGCACCTGCGATGCTTTCCGCGTGGAAAGGCTCTGCCTTTGCGGTATCTGTGCCACACCGCCAAGCGCAGAGATCCACAAATCGGCTCTCGGTGCTGAGTTCAGTGTGGACTGGTCTTATTATCCGGATACTATGGAAGCTGTCAATACCTTGAAGGCTGAAGGGTGGACAATTGTCAGCGTGGAACAGGCGGAGCACTCCACAATGCTGGGTGAATTCCGCCCGGAAAGTGGCCGCAAATACGCTTTCGTATTCGGCAACGAAGTCCGCGGCGTCAGCCAGGAAGTGGTTGATGCATCAGCTGCCTGCATCGAAATTCCGCAGTACGGAACAAAGCACTCCCTCAACGTCTCAGTCTCCGTAGGCATCGTCCTTTGGTCTGTCCTTCAAAAGTTATAAAACGAAATTGCCCGATTCCGCAGCGGCGGAACCGGACAAATCGAATCGGGAGCCAGGACTATACCAGACCTGAGAAACCCATAAACGCCATAGCCATAATGCCGGCAGTCAGCAGAGCGATTGGAACGCCCTTGAAACTTTCCGGAACCTTGCTGAGGTCGAGCTGCTCACGGATACCCGCGAAAAGAATCAGCGCAATGCCGTAGCCGATTGCAGTGGCAATGGAGAAGACAATCGCCTGACCGAGATTCATCATATGCGAACCGGCATTGTTGATGAAGTCAAACTCATTGGACACCACCTGGATGGCAACGCCGAGGACGACACAGTTCGTGGTTATCAGCGGAAGGAAGATACCGAGCGCCTGATAGAGAGACGGGCTTATCTTCTTGAGGATAATCTCCACCATCTGTACGAGAGCTGCAATCACCAGGATAAAGCTCACTGTCTGCAGAAACTCAAGTCCGAGCGGAACGAGAACATATGTCTGGAGAAGGTATGTGAACAGAGTCGCGAGCGCCATCACGAAAGTGACGGCAGCGGCCATTCCGAGAGCCGTGTCAACTTTCTTGGAAACACCCAGGAAAGGACAGATGCCCAGGAACTGCGACAGTACAATATTGTTTACGAATATTGCCGAAATGAATATGATTACGTATTCCATACACTATGCCTTTTTAGATGTTATCTTTCTGAAAATCACCATCAGATATGCAAGTACGATGAATGCGCCCGGAGCGAGCACGAAAGCCAGCATACCGTCACCCTCGATGAACTTGTATCCGAAAGCCGCGCCTGTGCCGAGGATTTCGCGCACGAGGCCGATGCAGGTCAGGGCAATGGTGAAGCCAAGGCCGATACCGAGTCCGTCAAGGGCCGAAGCGCCTACGGAATTCTTGTTGGCGAATGCCTCTGCACGACCCAGAACGATACAGTTCACCACGATGAGCGGAATGAACAGACCGAGAGTCTCATAGAGCGTCGGAACATAAGCCTGGAGAAGGAACTGAACTATCGTCACGAAAGCCGCAATCACCACGATATAGCACGGAATACGCACTTTATCTGGAATGAAACGAGCTATCGCCGAGATAGTTATATTGGAAAGGATGAGTACGCACATAGTGGCCAGACCCATACCCATACCGTTGATAGCGGAAGTGGTGGTACCCAGTGTAGGGCACATACCGAGAACAAGCACGAATGTCGGGTTGTTCTTTACGATACCGTCAAGAATAAGTCTCAGTTTACTCATTTTCTTCAGTGTTAGAGGTTACTTCCCCCTGCTCCTCCACCGGAGCCGGAGCAATCTTCTTGAATACATCATAAGCCGCATTCACACCTTTGAGGAATGCACGGGATGTGATGGTGGAAGCAGTGATGGCGTCAATGTCGCCTCCGTCCTTTGAAACCGTAAGGTTTGCCGTTGCGGCGTTTTTGCCCCTGACTCCGGCGCGCGGAGCGCTGCCTTCATCGGAAATCTTGGCGCCGAGGCCCGGAGTTTCAGAATGGGAGATGACGGAAGTGTTGTAGATTGTACCGTCAGGCTGGAAGCCCACCATCATCTGGAGTGAACCGCCGAATCCTGAAGTTTTCACTTTGATTGCGTATCCTACAATCCCGTCACCGCTCTTTGCGATGTATATCTGGCTCTCGCCGTCTTCAGAATATTCTGTGGAGTCGAATTGCGGAAGGACAGCGGCGATGGCGTCATTGACCTTCCGGGCCTCGACTGCGGCGATAGGATCTTTCGTAATTGAATACACGACGCCGAGAAGTGCCGAGCAAACAAGGCAGATAATGCTGAGACTCAGCACCATATTGCCGAATGTAGATGGTTTTGCCATTTATTTAGCCTCCCCAAACCTGCGCGGTTTGCAATATTTGTTGATGAGTGGAACGACACAGTTCATAATCAGGATTGCGAAGGAAACGCCTTCCGGATATGCGCCGAAATAACGGATAAGTACGGTAATCACACCTATGCCGACACCGAAGATTATCTGACCCTTGGTGGACATCGGGGAAGTCACGTAGTCTGTGGCCATAAAGAATGCACCGAGAAGCAGACCGCCCTGGAAAACGTTGAATACAGGGTTGGTATAGAGCTCAGGGTTGACAAGATGGAAGATGCCGCACATCACGAACACTGTAGCGATAATGGTCAGAGGGATGGTTACCTTAACCACTTTCCTGCAGAGCAGGTAAATGAAACCGACAAGGAGAGCCAATGATGAAAGTTCTCCTGCCGAGCCTCCGGTGGAGAAGAAGAACTGCTCGCTGAAGGACATATTGTCCGCTGTGATCTGCGAAAGTGTCAGGCCGTTTGCAAGGCCCTCCTTCACTGCTCCGAGAGGAGTGGCGCCGGAGAAGGCGTCAACTGCGAACCAAGAGCCTGATGCATCCCAACTTGTCATAAGGACAGGGAAAGAGATGAGCAGGAACACGCGGCCCACGATTGCAGGGTTGAAGATGTTCTGACCGAGACCGCCGAAGGTCATCTTTGCGATGCCGATGGCAACTATCGAACCTACGACAACAAGCCACCAAGGGGCTGTCGGAGGAAGATTGAGGGCCAGAAGAAGGCCGGTAACAGCCGCAGCGCTGCCGCACCAACCTACCGTATTCTTGAAAATGAACTTCTGAATGAGCCATTCAATCAGAACGCAGGACACTACGCCCACGAGGGCGAGCATCAGGGCGTTCAAGCCATGGGCATACACTGAAACCAGTGTTGCCGGAAGCAGGGCAATCACAACGTCCATCATAATGGAGTTCGTGCTCTGCTTGCCGTGAACGTGCGGAGAAGGTGATACTATTAGTTTATTCATACTCTTCTATTTTTTAGGTCTGCTGCGCATGATTTTCATCACTTCAGCCTTGTTGATGCGGATGAGGTCGAGCAGCGGAATGTTGGATGGACAGGTGTAGAGGCAGCAACCGCACTCGATGCAGTCGAATATGCGCTCTTTCTCGAGTTCGTCATAGAGGCCGCCGACTCTCGCAAGTTTATTGAGAAGATAAGGTTCGAGGCCCATAGGACAAGCATCTGCACATTTGCCGCAGCGGATACAGTTGCTTTCTCTCTTGCGGACGGTCTCTTCCGCAGTCATAATGAGGAAAGAGCCGTTTGCCTTGACTGTGGCTGCTTCGAGATTTACAACTGCCTTGCCCATCATAGGACCGCCGCTTACCACTTTGGCTGCATTTTCAGGCAGGCCTCCGGCCACTTCGAGAATCTTCGAGATTGGAGTGCCCACTCTTACGAGGTAGTTATGCTGGGATGCCATACAGTGACCTGAAACGGTAACTGAATTGTCAATCACAGGCTTGTTCTTCTGAACCGCCTCATACACTGCAAGTGAGGTTGCGACATTCTGCACAACTGCACCGACATCGATAGGAAGGGCCCCTGAAGGCACCTGACGATGCATGATTGCGTCGATGAGCTGTTTCTCACCGCCCTGAGGATATTTTTTCTTGAGAACCACCACTTCGATGCCGTCGAATTTCTCTGCGGCAGCTGACATCGATGCGATTGCTTCCGGCTTGTTCTCCTCTATTCCGACATAGCATTTGTCCACGCCGAGAACCTTTTTCATAATTTCGGCGCCGATGAGAATCTCTACGGGACGCTCACGCATAATACGGTCGTCTGAAGTGATGTATGGCTCGCACTCGGTACCGTTGAGAATCAGAGCCACTGCCTTCTTGTCTTTCGGAGGATTGAGTTTTACGTGTGTAGGGAAAGATGCGCCTCCCATACCCACAACACCGCAATTCTTGATTCTTGCGAGAATCTCTTCGCAGGTGAGGCTGCACTCCCTTACAATGTCTGTGCTGCGGTCAATCTCTTCGCACCACTCGTCGCCCTCAACTGCGATGACGACGTTCATCACGGGATTGCCGGCGATGTCAGCACGAGGCTCGACAGCCTTTACGGTGCCGGATACTGAAGAGTGGACATAACCTGAAATAAAGCCGTTAGGCTCACCTATCACCTGGCCGACCTTCACCTTGTCGCCCACTGCCACCACCGGGTTTGCAGGAGCACCAAGATGCTGTGCCATGGAAATATATGCCGTTTCAACAGCAGGGAACACCTCTATTGCGGCGTTCTTTGAAATCTTGTTGTCATTAGGGTGGACACCACCGATTCTGAATGTTCTTTTCATCGTATTTCCTCCCTATTTGTTTTCTGTTTCATTTTGCGGGGCAGGAGCAGGTGTTGCTGCAGGAGCCGGTTTCGGAGGCAGCGGAGTCGGGAAATTCACGGCATTAATTGCACCTGTAGGGCATTCCGCCACGCATTTGCGGCAACTCTTGCACTTCGTGAAATCAATGTAGGCCACATTGTTCTCGACCGTTATAGCCTCGAACGGACAAGCCTTCGCGCATTTGCCGCAACCGATGCAACCCACGCTGCAGGCCTTGCGGGTAACGGCGCCCTTGTCCTTGTTGACGCAGGAGACGCATACTCTCCTGCCGTTCTTTCCTTTAGGTCTGATTTCGATTACACCCTTAGGGCAAGCCTTTACGCAGGCGCCGCAGGAGGTACATTTGTTTTCATCCACCTCGGCAATGCCTTTTTCGGGATTAACTTTGATGGCGCCGAACTTGCAGGCAGACACGCAGTCTCCCAGTCCGAGACATCCGTACTTGCAGGCAGTGTCGCCCGTATAGAGGGCGCTCATAACCTTACAAGATGCGTAACCATCATACTGATTGGTCTTTGCACGGTTTCCAAAAGAACCGTTGCAACGGACGACTGCCACCATCGGTTCCTTCTCGACGGCTTCCTGCCCGAGGGCGGCGGCAACTTTCGCCATTGTGGCATTGCCTCCGACAGGACAGAAGAACCCTTCTACGGAAGGAGCCTTCACGACAGCCTCCGCGAATGCGTGACAGCCTGCGTGTCCGCATCCGCCGCAGTTTGCTCCGGGCATGATGGACTCCACGATTTCAATGCGAGGGTCCTCTTCAACCTTGAACTTCTGTGCAACGAAGTAGAGCACAACCGAGAACAGGAGTCCGAGGACTACGAGGCAGGCAATTGTAAATAAGATAGTTCCGGTCATTTAATTGGTTGTATATAAAAAGTGAATATTTTAGAAAGTCTGTTTCTGAAGAAGAACAGCACAATATAATACGCGGCGACCACACCCACAGACAACAGGCCGACGAGGGCTTCGTGCAGGTGGAACAGAGAAAAAACCAGAATTGAAGCCATCAGTACAATCAAAGGCACTGCGTATGCCAACCAGATTGCTTTCAGCCCTAGAGAGCCCTTCATCACAACATTGACGGTATCTCCCACACTATATTCTTCTGCCAGGGTGTCTATGGAGAGGGGCACCTCGATAAACTTTATCTTCTCGTCGGAAGCGGCGCATACGCCTTTGGCGTGGCATGCCGCGCACGCAGATTTGTTGATTATCTCGACGCTTATGAAACGCTCCGAGATCTCTACAATCTTTCCTTCGTGTTCGACCTTATCGATTTGTCTTGCCATAACACATCTATTCTGTAACGAACCGGCTGCTCACCTCGTGGCTTGTGGCGGAATAACCGGTCAGCACCCCGTTGATGGAACCTATCTTGAGAGGAGCGGTAAAATAGACCGGAAGCCTGTTGGCATCGTCGGAAAGCCATAGGAAAACACTCTCCTCTCCAAACTTTCCTTCAGGCCATTCGGAACTCAACACCAGGCCTATGTTGTTGGTATCGTCCGGAGGTGTAACACTCCTCATTGCGATACCTATCTTTCTTGTCCTGAATGTGCCGTAATCCAGCCCGAGCATCTTTGTCTCGTCTGCGATGTAGCGCGCGCGAATCTCCATCACGTCGCGGTCCACTATGAGATATCTCGAAATCACAGGCACCTGCGGCCCCACATCAGCCGCTCTTACAAAATACAGCAGATTGATGATGTCGTGTATGACCTGATCCTCCCTGTACATCGTGTCACGGTGCGGCCTTGTGCTCTTGTCAATTACGGCATGCATCCGGGAGGCATCCTCAGACCAGGTGTAAGTGCCTTTTGCCCAATATTTTCCTTCGTGAACGTCGCGATGGTACCACAAAGGCGTCACCTCCTTGTCATTCTTGAATTTGCACTCATAGAGGTCTCTCACCTTATAGAAACCGTCAAAGAATTTCTTTGTGCTGACATTTGCCGCAGCATGCAGGATACTGTCAGCCCCGGCAACGGCTTTCAACTTGAGATCCACTGTGGCGATGTCCGAACGGAAGGCCCACCGGTAGTTGATGGTGAAGGTCAGATTCTCGCCTGAAGAATACGGGAGACTCTGCGCCGATAAATCCGGAGCCGACAGAGCCGCGATGACGGCGGCAAGAATCAGATACCTTTGAAAAATTCTCATACTCCGAATTCATTGTTTGAAGATGGGAACGTGTCATCGTAATTGTCCGGCATTGAATTCAGTTTCGATTCGACAAGAGCGGAACCGCCTGAATCGACATCATTGACGTCCACGAAACGCACCTCTGATGCTATGAATCTCATCGGGACGTCGCAGACTTCTCCGTTACGGTGCTTGGCGATGATAAGGTCAGTCTTGCCCGGATAATCGCCCTCATCGGCCACTCCTGCGAACTCGGGACGATGAATGAACATAACTATGTCGGCATCCTGTTCGATGGCACCGGATTCGCGAAGATCGCTGAGTTGAGGCCGTTTGTTTCCACCGCGCGTCTCGACGGCACGGCTTAGCTGCGACAGCGCTATGATAGGCACGTTCAGCTCCTTGGCTATCGACTTGAGGGATCTTGAGATTGCGGCCACCTCCTGCTCGCGCATTCCGCGCAGCTCGGGAGGACCCGCCATAAGCTGAAGGTAGTCTATGATGATGATCTTCACGTCGTGCTTCTGCACGAGTCTGCGGGCCTTGGAACGGAACTCGTAGATTGAGAGAGATGGCGTATCATCCAGCCACAGAGGCGACTTGGAGAGCAGATTAAGTCCGTCATTCAGCTGCTTCCATTCCATATCCGTCATCTTCTTTGCGCCTCTTATCTTGTCGATGGTAAGGCCTGTCTCGCTGACCATTATTCGCTTCACGAGCTGAGTCGCGGGCATTTCAAGGGAGAACAGTCCTACCGGGATATTGTGGTTCACCGCCATATTGCGGGCCATTGTCAGGACGAAGGCAGTCTTACCTACTGAAGGACGTGCCGCCAGAATGATGAGGTCGGATTTCTGCCAGCCGAATGTGATGCGGTCAACCCCCGTATAGCCGCTAGGTACTCCGCTGAGGCTGTCCTCTCTCTTCTGATTTTCTTCTATCTCGCTGATGGTCTTGGAGATGATACTGCGTATCGGCTCCGTCTCGCGACGCATATTCCGTTCAGCCAGAGTGAAGATGCGCTCCTCGGCAGTGTCAATGAGCTCGTCAACTGCCAGAGAGTTGTCGTAAGCCGTCTTCTGTGTCTCTACTGAAATCTTGATGAGTTCTCTCTGAAGGAATTTCTCCAGAAGAACCTTGGTGTGATAGTCCACGTGAGCCGCTGCTCCCACTTTGTTGGAGAGCTGGCTCAAGTATGCCATTCCTCCCACCTCCTCAAGTTGTCCGCGCTTTGCAAGTTCGTCGGACACCGCAAGAATGTCCACCGGATCGTTTCTTGACGAAAGCACCGCTATCGCATCGAAAATCTTCTGATGGCTCTCCTTGTAGAAGCAGTCGGTCTGTATCTGATCGAGAACGTCGGTCACGACATCGGGCTCCAGAAGCAGTGCGCCGAGCACAGCCTCCTCAATGGCAATATCCTGCGGCGGTTTCAACCCGCCGAGGCTCTCGCCTATCGCTTCGATATCTATCTTTTCCCTCTTTTTCTCAACCTTTGCCATAGGGGCCTATTTGTCAAAATCAGGATTTACAAGGATTCTGCCGCAATATTCACAAACGATGATTTTCTTGCTCTCGATGATGTCGAGACGGCGCTGAGGCGGAATCTTGTTGAAGCATCCGCCGCAAGCGTCCCGTTTGATGGTCACTACGGCGAGATGGTTATGGGCATTGGAACGTACCTTGTTGTAGGCAACCAGCATTCGTTCGTCCGCCACCTGTGCCTCGAGAGCTGCCTTGCCCTTGAGAAGTTCCTCCTCTTCCTTGGAGGTCTCTTCAATGATGCTGTCCAGTTCGGCTTTTTTCTCTACAAGGTCAGCCTCACGGAGCTTGAGCTTTTCCTGTGCATCTTCCAAAGCACCGTTCTTTTCGTTGATTGCCGCGTTGTTCTCTTTTATGCGCTTCTGAGAGAGCTGCTGGTCCAGTTCCTGATATTCAATCTCCTTGGTAATGGAGTCATATTCGCGGTTGTTCTTCACATTGTCGCGCTGAAGTGTGTATCTGTCGATTTCGGCCTGAGCCTCTTCGTAGGTGTGGCGGCACTCTGCGTTGCGGGCCTCCAACTCTTTGATTTCACCCTGAATACGAGCGATACGGGTCTTGAGACCTTCGATTTCGTCTTCGAGATCCTGCACTTCCAGAGGAAGTTCACCGCGAAGAAGGTAGATTTTGTCTATCTTGGTATCAGTCTGCTGAATCTGATAGAGGGCGCGGAGTTTCTGCTCCATTGTAGCGCTGTCGGTATCGGCCATATTCTTCTGGAGAGATACGAATGTCTCCCTCTGGTCGATGGGGGTTTCAATCTTCTTGACCTTGTTTGTTGCCATAATCTACTGAGTAGTAATATATTAAATTTAATAATGATTTACTTTGCGCATAAGGAAGACAAAGGTACGCATTTTTTCTGTAATTACAGACTTTCCTGAAGTTCTTCAAGCATCGATTTAATACCTTGCAGTTTTTCGACGATTTTCATCTTCGAACCGAGTTCATCACTGCCCGCATTCAGTTTTTTCGCCACTCCTTCCAGTGTCATTCCCTGCTCGCGCAGGAGAAATGCGATTGTCTTCAATGTTTCCATATCTTTCGGAGTGAACATTCTGTTGCCTTTGGCATTGCGTTCCGGCCTTATGTGACGTGAAAAGCAATTCGCCCAAAAGCGAACCGTAGAGGTCTCTTCTCCAAGAATTTCGGCGGCTTCGCCCATTTTGTAATACAATTTTTCCATAATCAGTCCATAGATTGTCCGGTGGTCTGGGAAACAGTCACCGTTTCAGAGTAGTTCAAAGGATTGAGTTCGGCAAAGAAATAATCGGCCGGGTCCTGGCACCTGCCGTTGCGCCATATTTCGTAGTGGAGGCAGGAGGCGAAGGACATACCGCTCATCCCGACCTTGCCTATCACATCCCCCTGCTTTACCGTCTGCCCCTTCCTGACGGTTCTGATCTCCCCCAGATGTGAGTACTTCGTGATGAAACCGCCATCGTGCACCACTTCAATCGTATTTCCCATCCCCTTGCCGGACCTGACCACATCGGTGACCACGCCGTCGGCAGTACAGAGAACATCCGTCCCGACCGGAGCCATAAGGTCCATACCCTGATGGTCCCGCATTGTCTTGAAGAAAGGATTCACCCTCCTGCCCACGGAAGCACCGGCCTGCAGTGTCTTGAAGTCGGGTATCGGAACGATGGACGGGATGGAAGTCGGCTTCACGCCGCCCCGGCCGAGGGCCTGATTGGCCACCGCAATCCAATAGTTCACTCTGTTGACACTGTATTCAAGACTTCTGGCAGTCTTGGCAGTATTGCATATCAGTTCCTTGTCGGAGAATTCGTCCATCCTTGTCCAATCCACGTACAGAGAATCAGGGACACCTTCGCCGGCAAGCAGCGGAATCTCGGCATCGAATATATCGCGATAGATTGTATGGTCTCTCACTGACAGAAAGTCCACCACCTTGTCCACCAACCGGATATCCTGTTCCAGCCGCTCACATTCAGCCTTCAGGCGACGGTTCTCCTCCATAAGTTTCTTTTCGTGGTCCGTGCTGAAGAGAAGGGCCAGGAGCACATAGCACACGACAGCTATCAGCAGGCTCAATGCCAGATACCTGACACCCGCGCGGAGATAACTTCCCATGCCTGCCTTCCTCGGACGGAACTTCATATTCTCCCTGTCGAAAACAAAGTGCCTCATACTACCTGTTCACCTCCTTTATGAGTTTGGAATAGTCCGCATCGGAAATGTCGTTGCTCAGAAAGTTCCACGGATTCATCAACTTGCCCATATACATCACTTCGTAGTGGAGATGCGGGCCGGTGGAGAGTCCGCTGTTGCCCAGAGAGGCGATGCGCTCCCCCTTCTGCACCTTCTGGCCTTCGTGGACGAACGCTTCCTTGAGGTGGGCGTATCGTGTACTGTAGCCGAAACCGTGCTCTATCACGACGCTGTTGCCGTAGCCGAAGAAATTGTAATAGACGGCCTTTACGACACCGTCGCCGGTGGCGTAGATGTCAGTGCCGGGCTTGCCCGCGAAGTCTATGCCGCTGTGAAAGACCGTTTGCTTCCTGACGGGATGAAACCGCCAGCCGAACGAACTGGTTATTCGTATATTACTCAATTTCACCGGGCTTATCGAAGGAACGCAGGAGGCCATATCGCCCGCCCGCTTTGCGAGCAGTTCCACGTCATCGAACGAACGGGACTGGACAATCGCCCGCTTGGTGAGAACATCCATTTTTCTGGCCGTCGAAATCATAAGATCGCAGTGGGCGAAATCCTGAAGATATGAATACCGGTCATCTCCTCCGAAGCCGGCCATACGCACCTCTGATGGAATTTCCTGCATTCCGAATACCGGACGGTAAACGGTGTTGTCGCGCCGCTGTATTTCTGCCAGCAACGAGTTCTTCGACTCGATTTCTCCCGTGTACATCTGCAGTTTCGCCACCAGTTCCCTGTTCTGCCTTTCCAGCAGAGCCTCCTTCGGCGTCCTCAGCCCCAGCACGCCGGTGTAGATGTAGAAGTAGAAGAAGAAACACCCTACTCCTATGGCCAGCAGCGCCGCACACTTGAGCAGCACCGTTTTCACGGAAATGCGCACGACGTCGTAAGAGAGCGTCTTGTGGTTGAACGTATATCTCTTCTCTCCAATAATCATAACTTGCAAATTTACTAAAAATTTCTTTATAAGATGCCACCTCCGAAGGTTGTGAAAGTTGTGGAAATTGTGTAATTTTGTAGTTTGGATAATTTTTGAGAAAAGATATGACATCAAAAGAAATCAGAAAGACTTTTACAGACTTCTTCGCTTCGAAGGGGCACAGGATTGTGGCATCGGCGCCGATGGTGGTAAAGAATGACCCGACCCTGATGTTCACCAATGCAGGCATGAACCAGTTCAAGGATATTTTTCTCGGCAATGCCGCGCCTGAGGCCATAAGAGTGGCCGATAGCCAGAAATGCTTGAGAGTCAGCGGAAAACATAATGACCTGGAAGAAGTCGGACACGATACTTACCACCACACGATGTTCGAGATGCTCGGCAACTGGAGCTTCGGCGACTACTTCAAGGAGGAAGCCATCGCCTGGGCCTGGGAACTTCTCACGCAAGTGTACGGCCTGCCGAAGGAACGTCTCTACGCCACCGTTTTCGAAGGATATGAGAAGGACGGCCTCTCAATGGATAAGGAGGCATACGACATCTGGAAGAAATATCTCCCTGAAAGTCATATCATCAAAGGCAACAAGCACGACAATTTCTGGGAGATGGGCGACACCGGCCCGTGCGGCCCGTGCAGCGAAATCCACATGGATCTGCGCAGCGATGCGGAAAGGGCTCAGATATCCGGAGCCGAAATGGTCAACAAGGGCCATCACCTCGTCATTGAGATATGGAACCTCGTGTTCATGCAGTACAACCGCAAGGCAAACGGTTCGCTGGAGCAGCTGCCGGCCAAGCACGTCGATACCGGTATGGGATTCGAACGCCTGTGCATGGCACTTCAGGGCAAGCAGAGCAACTACGATACAGATGTCTTCAGCGGCATGATAAACGAAATCTCACGCCTGAGCGGTGTAAAATACGAGCCTGACACTCAGATTGGAGTCGCAATGCGCGTGATTGCGGACCATATCCGTGCCATATGCTTCTCCATCACCGACGGACAGTTGCCCGGCAACGTGAAGGCCGGCTACGTAATCCGTCGTATCCTGCGCCGTGCTGTCCGCTACGGATATACTTTCCTCGGATTCCGCGAACCTTTCCTCTGCCGCCTCGTGCCGCAGCTTGTAAAGGATATGGGCGAAGCATTCCCGGAAATAGCCCAGCAGGAATCTCTAGTCTCCCGTGTGGTCAAGGAGGAGGAAGACACCTTCCTGCGCACCCTTGAACGCGGCATAAAATTCATCTCCGACTATATGGCCGCCCATAAGGATGATGCAGATAAAATAATTCTCGGAGTCAATGCATTCACCCTGTATGACACCTACGGCTTCCCTATTGACCTTACTCAGCTGATAGCCAAGGAGCACGGCTATCAAGTGGATATGGAGGGCTTCAACGTCGAGCTTCAGAAGCAGAAAGAGCGCGCCCGCAACGCCACCGCCATCGAAAACGGAGACTGGGTGGAGATTCTGCCGTTCAGCAGCTGCGAATATGTCGGATACGACACAGACAGTTGCCTTGGGCGCCTGATGAAGTACCGGACCGTCAAAGCGAAGGGCAAGGAAATGTTGCAGATGGTATTCGACCGTACGCCGTTCTACGGCGAGATGGGAGGCGAAGTGGGAGATACAGGCACCATCCGCTCTTCCGACGGTGAAAAGATACGCATCATCAACACCATAAAGGAGAACAACCTCACGATACACATAGCGGAACATCTCCCTTCAAATTTCGAAAGCAATTTCATTCTTGAAGTGGACACCCCGCGCAAGCGCAGGATTGCGGCAAACCACACCTGCACGCACCTGCTGCATCAGGCGCTTCGTGAGATTCTCGGAAGCCACGTGGAACAGAAAGGCTCCTTTGTGTGTGACAGTTATTTCCGCTTCGACTTCTCACATTTCGAAAAACTCTCCGCAGAGCAGATCCGCAAGGTGGAGAGCCGTGTGAACGAACTCATTCGCGAAAACAATCCTCTCGTGGAAAAGCGTGACGCCACAATGGAAGAGGCCCGCTCTCAGGGCGCAATGGCTCTCTTCGGAGAAAAGTACGGAGACAGGGTGCGCATTGTGCGCTTCGGCGAAAGCGTCGAGCTTTGCGGCGGATGCCACGCAGGTGCCACCGGCGAAGTCGGAATCTTCCGCATCAAGGCCGAAAGTGCCGTTGCCGCCGGCATCCGGCGCATCGAGGCCGTAACCGGCATCGCTGCCGAAGCCCTCATAAACGACGCAGAAGACACTCTTCGCTCGGCAAAAGCCCTCCTGGGCAATGCTCAGGATGTGACAGGCGCCATCTCCAGACTGTTGGAAGAAAACGAAAAACTCAAGAAACAGATGGAGGAGGTGGAAAAGGAACGCACAATTGCGCTCAAGAAAGAGTTGCTGTCCGCCGCCGAGGAGAGAAGCGGTCGCAGAATCGTGACAGTCGGCGGAGGAAAGTTCGAAGGTACCGACCCCGCCCTGTTGCGCAACGCCGCATTCGCCCTTCAGAAAGAGACTGAAAACTTCATAATAGCATCCGCCATTTCGGTGGAGGGCAAGCCGCAACTGCTGCTGATGTACTCTGCGGACCTGGTTGCCGCCGGCAAGAATGCACAGTCCGACATCAAGGAGGCGGCAAAGCTCATCCAGGGAGGCGGAGGCGGTCAGGGAGGACTTGCCACTGCAGGCGGCAGGAACGAAGCGGGCCTGAGCGCCGCTCTTGCACTTCTCGTGGAACTTTCACTCAAATAGACTCCGGCAGGATGAAGAAGCTCTACCGATATATCATCACGTCATTCCTCGGTCCGTTTTTCGCGGTCCTTTTTGTCGTGGTATTCGCCCTCTCGATGCAGTTCCTGTGGGTTTATATCGATGAGCTTGTAGGCAAGGGTCTCGGGCTGGGTGTCATAATGGAATTCATGGGATGGGCGGCCTGCACACTGTTGCCGCGTGCACTGCCTCTCGCCACACTTCTGGCTTCCATAATGACTATGGGCAACTTCGGAGAACGCAACGAGCTGCTTGCCATGAAGGCAGCCGGAATCTCTCTGACGAAAGCGATGGTCCCGATCATCGGGCTTTCCATCTTCATAAGCATCGG
Organism: Candidatus Cacconaster caballi; assembly: GCA_018065695.1. Lineage (GTDB taxonomy): Bacteria > Bacteroidota > Bacteroidia > Bacteroidales > UBA932 > Cacconaster > Cacconaster caballi. The sequence goes on from JAGHST010000001.1 coordinate 45,744, forward strand.
AGCTTTCTTCGCATCCAACAGCCTTGTGCCCTACGCATTCAACAGAATCCTTACACTGCGTGCAGATATCGGCCGCACGAAAGAAGAGATAAAAATCCCTACCGGCACTTTCTATGACGGCATCGAAGGCTACATAATGCATATAAACTCCACAGACAAGAAGTCAGGAATGATGCACGACCTTGTGGTGTATGACCATACCGCAAACAACGGCAATGTCAGTATGACTCTGGCCGATTCCGGCAAAATAACCATCACTCCCGACAAGCAGGAGCTTATCTTCGAACTCTTCAGCGGATGCCAGTATCACGAAGACAATACCCTCAACTACAGGGACACGTCTCTCCAGCTGGACAGGACCGACTTCAATTACCAGAAGCTCATAGTCCCTCTGGAGAACTACAGTTTCACCCGGTCCGAGGAGAATGAATTCAGCGATGAAATCAAGACAAAGGGGCTGAAAGAGTTGCACCACAACAGGGATTCTCTTCAGAAAGAACTTGACTCCGTATTTGTCATCCAGTACAAAAGATTTCTCGCAAGCGGAACTTTCGAGAGAATATCGTACCTGGATACATCATTCAGCCATAAGGAGTTGGCTGACTCTTTCCAACGGGACAGCCTTATGGCCTCCATCTCTCCGAGAACCGAAATCCTCGCCCTGGAGAATGCCCGGGATAAAATGAAGGAAGCCTCCGAAACCATTGAAAACTTCGACAGAGGGACATATAACTACATCGAACCGATACGGAGAATGAATATCTCCATCTTCCAGAAATTCACTCTGTCAATGGCCTGTCTTCTCTTCTTCTTCATAGGAGCGCCTCTTGGGGCCATCATCAGAAAAGGAGGACTGGGGACTCCGGTAGTCATTTCAGTATTCTTCTATCTGCTGTATTATATCATAGATATGATCGGAGAGAAACTTGCGCGAAGCGGAGCAGTTCTGCCTGTCACCGGCACCATCATCTCCACTATGGTACTCATTCCGATAGGTTGGTTCCTCACGAAGAAATCCACTCAGGACTCCGCACTTTTCAACGCAGATTCCTATCTCGAATTCTTCAGAACGGTGAAAAAGAAGATTTCCAAAACATACAACAGGATAATGAACCATTTCAGAAAAGGCGGCGCGAAAATCCGCATTGTCTATATGGGTACGCCCGAATTTGCCGTGGCGCCGCTCGAAGCTCTGCTCGAGAGCGGATATGAAGTTGCGGCGGTAGTCACCGTACCGGACAAGCCGAGCGGCAGGGGGCTTAACGTCAATGAAAGTGCCGTAAAGAAATATGCCGTAGAACACGGACTGAGAGTGCTTCAGCCGGAGAAGTTACGTGACCCGCAGTTTATCGGGGAGCTCTCATCCATTGGTGCCAATCTGTTCGTGGTGGTAGCCTTCAGGATGCTGCCTGAAGTTGTGTGGAGTATGCCGGCTCTCGGAACTTTCAACCTGCACGCTTCGCTGCTTCCTCAATATCGGGGCGCAGCCCCTATAAACTGGGCCATCATCAACGGCGAAAAGTTTACCGGTGTCACCACCTTTATGATTGACAAGGAGATAGACACAGGCAAAATCATCTTCCAGGAATCCTGTGCAATAGACGATTTCGACGATGCAGGGTCGCTTCACGACAAACTTATGAAGATGGGCAGCGCGCTTGTCGTCAAGACCGTGGATGCAATCGAAGACCGCAACATAAAGCCGTACGAGCAGGAAGCATCAATGTTGCGTGCCATCCGCCCTGCTCCAAAACTCACCAAAGAGACCTGCCGCATAGATTGGGCCCAAAGCGCATTGAGCATCAACAACCTCATACGCGGCCTCAGTCCTTACCCTGCAGCATACACCCTCATCGAAAAGGATGGCAGTCAACTGAGCGCGAAGATTTTTGACGCTTATGTCGTCAAAAGCGAAAGCGATGCTCCCCAGGGATCCGTCATCACCGACGGCCGGACATATCTTGAAATAAAGTGCGGAACAAATGCCCTTCGCATTGTCAATCTGCAACTTGCCGGAAAGAAAAGAATGGATGTGAAGGCCTTTCTTTTAGGATTCAGGGAACCTGAAAACTGCCGATTTGTATAAGCTCAATCATATCGTGATATTGGCCGACGGAGATTTTCCGACAGCGGCACCGGCTCTTGGCGCGCTTCGCCACGCACAGCGGGTTGTCTGCTGCGACGGATCCGCCGCCGGGATGCTTCGCAGAGGAGTCGTACCTGACGCCATTGTAGGCGATATGGACAGTCTTGACCCGGAGTTGCAGGAACGCTACGCCGACATCATAGTGCGGGACTGCGAACAGGAAACCAACGACCTTTGCAAGGCTTTCCGTTATGTTCTCACTCTGAATCCAACAGAGATAACCATTCTCGGAGCGAGCGGTGGAAGAGAAGACCACACTCTGGGCAACATATCACATCTTATTGAATTCACGGCCCAGGCTCCATGCCCTGTGCAAATCCTCACCGAGACCGGACGTTTCATAGCGATTCTGGGCAGTGCCACCCTACGTTGCGTGGAAGGCACTCAGATATCCATATTCGCCTTCGATCCAACATTGAAAATAAAATCGGCCGGATTGAAGTATCCGACCGATTCGGTAATTTTCGATGCTCTATGGAAAGCGACCCTCAACGAAGCCTCTTCAAGCAAGGTCACTCTCTCATTCAATCATCCATCAGGCGTTCTGATATTTCTTGCCGATAACCTCTAGCATATCATCGACCATTCTGTCGAGGTCCCATTCAGGAGCCCAGCCCCATTCGTTGCGGGCACAGCTGTCGTCCATTCTGTCCGGCCAGGAATCCGCTATTGCGGCTTTCACCGGGTCTATCCTGTAGTCGAACGTAGCGTCCGGAATCCGTTTCTTTATGGCCGCGAAGAGTTCCCTCGGGCAGAAACTCATACTGGCGATATTGAAGCTGTTGCGGTGTACGAGTTTTGCCGGATCCGCCTCCATCAGCTGAACTGCAGCCTTCAGGGCGTCAGGCATATATATCATATCCATATAACTATCCTCCGGCACTTCGCAGGTGTAGTGATGGCCCGGCTTGAGTATTTCATAGAATACCTCGACTGCATAGTCAGTGGTGCCTCCGCCCGGAAGAGCCCCATTGGAGATGATGCCCGGAAAACGGACGCTTCGTGCATCCACACCGAAACGCTCATAGTGATAATCGCTGAGCAGTTCTCCCGTGACCTTGCAGATTCCGTATATGGTGCTCGGGCGCATTATCGTATCCTGAGGGGTATTGTCGTGCGGGGTATTCTTGCCGAAAGCCCCTATGGAACTTGGAGTGAAAATGCTGCAATGATGGCTCTGTGCGATGTTAAGAGCGTTGATCAAGGCCGTTATGTTGAGGTGCCAGGCCACACCGGGCATCTGCTCTCCTTTCGCACTGAGCAAAGCCACAAGATTATAGATGGCGTCAATATCATATTTTTCCACGAGTTTCGTAAAACCTTTCTCATCGAGTACATCCAACTTTTCAGCGATTGCATTTCTACCGAGTTTTTCGACAAGATCATCTCTGAGGTCCGCGGCAATTACATTGTCGTGCCCGTAAATCTGCTGGAGATACGGCACAAGTTCCGTACCTATCTGTCCGCCAGCACCTACAACCAGAATACGCTTCATTGCTTAGTTATTGTAATTATATCTTACAAAGATACACACTCTTTGCGAGATTTGTCAATAATTTGTCATAAAAATCCTCTCATCTGCCGGCGAAGATCTGAAAGGCTTCGTAAATGCGGCGTACAGCCTCTGCGGTCGGATGATTGCCGTCCTCCCTGTACCAGGAATGGTCGCGGAGAGTGTCGGTCATTATCTCATACGATTCGAAATAATCGACATTGGGATGTTCTCCGGCAAGACGATCCGAGGCGACGATGAGAGTGGATTTGCTGAGCTGGTTGCCGTGAATGCCGTCGGCAGGATGACGGATAGGACTGACTGTCAAGATAAATCGTTTATCTTTGAAGCGCGCGAAGATAGGACCCAGAAGCGCCGTGATTTCCTCTACAGGCATAAATACGCGCTCGAACTCCCGCGAGGGGACCTTATGGCAGTTGGAGACCACGTATCCTCTGGAAATATGGCGGAATACCCAGGCCGTACCGAATGTCAGAATGACAGTATCGGAAGCGGCAAAACGGTCCGCAGCTTCTGACAAAGCGGAATTCGCATCGGAGATAAACTCTTGAGGCGTATCTCGCGCGAACGACCCGTGATGGAAGAATGACACATACTTCCCATCACGCCCGATCACATCCTCCCCACAGAACGGCTTGCGGTTTTCCAGACGCAGCAGCGACGAACATATCGATGCGGGGTTGAACAGAATGCCGAAAGGATTGAGGCATACGTCCCAGCCATCTTCAATCATCAGCCTTCCCACCTCCGTAGAGAAGCAGGACCCCATCATCATTATACGTTTCATCTGTCAGCTCCTTATTCCACGTCGGCAAAAGTGCCGAAATCATAGCCGCGCTCCCGGAGACCGTCAATGACCTCTCCAAGATACCACCACATACGGTCGTCATCCCTGCGGCAAGGATAGGACATCGCATGGACCAGAATTACAGCTCCGTTAAGCCCGTATGAATGGGAATCTTCATAGTCCCATATATTTCTGACAAGTTGCCGGGCACTGACGTAATGGCCGGCATCCTCGCCCATCCAGTCGCTGCCCGTGACAAGACCTCTCGAAGGATTGACAAGTTTGTAGCCCAGTTGCATCAGATTGGCGGCAGTCTCCGCATTATACTCCTCATAGGGCGGAATCATCCACGGATACTGCTCCGGCTCAAGACCGAACTTCCGGAGTTCAGCCTCCACTCCGCTTATGTCCACCTTCAGCGAATCCATAGAAACAAGCGTCTTTCTTTCAGCATCTTCAGTACAGAGATGAAGATGATGGTCAGAGTGATGGGAGAGATAATGGCCCTCTGATATGATACGGCGGATTGCATCTGCATACTTCTCAGCCCTGAAGCAGTTGCCGGTCGGAAAGAACGAGCCTTTCACACCACGGTCAGCGAGCGTGTCAAGTACCGGAAACACCCCATCGAAATTTTCGAACCATCCATTGTCATTCTGACTGACCTCTGCCGTAAACACAAGATATACAGTCTTTTTCGTAGTATCCACGAGTTGCACCACCCCACATTCGTCAATGACGCGTCCAACCGATTCGCCTGCCTGCGCCCGGACATTATTTACTTTGTTTCCGCAGCCGGATACTGCAACTGCCGCTACGATTGTAGCAATTGCCGCCAAAGCACAGCATTCCGACCGGTCAAATATTTTGAAGATTTTCATATTAAGTTGGTTTTCATTATGATTTCAAGAAAATGATCAGTCCTTGTAACAACCTTCACGTGAAAGGATATGGTCCAGATTGGACAAACCGTATATTATCACGGCATTCACAAGGGACGAATGATTCAGATATTCAGGAATGACCTTGAAATAGAGATCCCTTTCAGTGTGCCATATCTCCCTGTAATCAAAATTGTAGCCGAGAGGATCCGTCAGATCGAGTCCTATGACAGGAACACCGTTCATAGCGAAGTACGCATGGTCTGAGCCGCCGCCTTTCCTAGGCCTTTCCCTCGGCTGCTCGAGGACTTTGACCTCGAAGGGAAATGTTTCGCTCAGACCGATGAGAGGCTTGCATACCTTGTCAAAGTCAGCCTTCATTGCCTGCGGAACGGTGACTGAAGTAGCCACTGTCGGACCTCCGTCACGATTGAAATAGTTCGAAATGTTTTCGAGCGGGATTGTCTTGCTCTGTACGAAATGTTTGGAGCCCAGAAGTCCGCTCTCCTCAGCCGTCCAGATGCAGAACATAATAGTGCGTTTCGGTTTTGCACCTGAAGCGGCGAGAAGTCGCGCTGTCTCCAATGTCACCGATACGCCGTTTGCATCATCCACCGAACCCGTCCCGGCGTCGTATGAATCCAGATGGCCTCCGGTCAACACATACTGATCGGGATACTTGCTACCCCTCATTATGCCGATGATATTGTTGTATTTCACAGGACCTTTGAAGAAGTGGTTGCGTATGTCGAATTCAAGTTCGAAGACGTCCCTGCACTCCACCTTCTTCTTGATGACGGCGAACTGCCTTTCGTCCAGTCGGATGTCGCAGGCTTTCGGAAGCGTCTCCATAGTGAATTCGTGGCAGTGCTTCCTGTTGCTCAAAGCTTGAAGGGGCACTTTGGCTGATTGGATGAAACCAAGAGCCCCGGCCTCTATCATCTCCTTATAGAAATGCGCCGTATCGGCCAGATTGATGGCGGATCCGCCCGTGTTATCGTCGGTAAGCACCCACGCTCCCTTCAGCACACCCTTCATCCGCTCCAGCTGTCTCTCACTCTTCGGCTCCAACACCACGTGGCCGCGCTGCGGACCTTTCGTGCCGGCAGAATATGATGGTGTCACAAAGTGAAGCTGCATTCCATCTTCGCTCAGCATCCGGCCGAACCACGGCCCGCGGCTGAAGCCGACGCCAATTTCTCCAACTTCCTGCACCATCACCTCAAGTCCCCACGACTTGAAGAGTTCCGCAACCCATTTTTCCGCATCTTCCAGATTGTGCGAGCCGACGATTCTGCCACCTATCACATTCGACAGAAAATCGTCATACTCCATTGTCCTGTTGTCGGTCTGTGCTGTCGCGATGATTTTCTCCACCACCTTGTCCTTCTGGCCCATCGCCGCCGTCGGCATCAGCAATACAGCCGCTGCAACAGCTGCTACAAGTGTTCCAAGTCTTTTCATCTTATTATGTTTTAGAAATTCATATTCAAAATATCTCAATTACCGGGGACTCTGCGTTTCGGCAGGATTATATGGGAATGATAACGAAGACAAGGGCATCCCAAAGGGCATGGGAGATTACGAGTGCTGGCAGAAGGGATGGCCTGAGCCTGTATATCAAACCCCAGATGGTTCCGGCCACAAGCGCAGCCATCACAAGCATGAAGTTGAATGACCAGATATGCGCCAAGGCATATAGCAGAGTCGTCACGATGAATGCGCCATTCGGTCCTATTCGATTGGAAAAGGTTTTTTGAATATATCCCCTCCAAAAAAACTCCTCCGCAGGACCAATGAGAACCAGCAGCAGAATCGATATCAGCGTTGCATTCGAACCGCTTTTCATTGCATAGACATTATCCACTTGGCCTCTGGCGAAGGAAAAAATCATTTGAGAGACCTTGTCCCCAAGCCAGAAGATGCCCCACAGTGCGAATGCGATGGCAATGCCAAGCACCAGTTGCCCGAAGAATTCACAGCCTCCGCATTTGAGCCGGCACGACTTGCAACCAACCCCTGAAATGGCTATACAAGAGAGCAAGAGTGCCGAGACGCTCATATTCAGCCAGAAGTTCGTCAGGCCTGCAGTCCAGGGACTGAACATATAGAACCAGAGCGAAAATGCGAGGCACAGGGCTAATGCAAGCTTGCGCGTGTCCGGGGGCGAGTTACTGTCTTTCTGCATGTTCCGGATATTAAACAAAAGAGGCGACCACAAGGCCGGCAGTGAGCAAAATGCTGAAAATCATATGAAGCTGCGCGGTTTTCTGGTCCAGGCCAATCATTGCCTCCCTGCCCTTATTGAAATAGGCTGAAGCCGCCTTGACATTTCCCAGTGCAAGAGGGGCCGAGAGCAGGCACGCCAATGCGCAATATGGCAAACACTTCATTATGCAGCAGCATATCACGGCAATGAAAGGGATAATCATATAGGCAATGTATATTTTGACGCTGGCTTTCTCGCCGAAATACATCGGAAGCGTTCTGATACCGGCATCACGATCCGACTTGATATCTACGGTATTGTTGTCGTGAAGAACACCTATCGTGAAAATTCCCAAAGGAATGCTGAGTACAAGGGAAGTCCAGTCTATCTGCCCTGCCGCTACGAATGACGTGCCGATGACGGGCAGGATACCAAAGCAGACAAATACGAAGATATCTCCCAAAGCTCTGAATTTGAAGAAGGAATAGCTGGCGGCGAGAAGAGCGCCCAAAACACCGATGATGAGCAGCTGCCAGCCTGTAAGAAGAGTAAGAATCAGGCCGATGCAGACCGCTGCGGCAAAAAGGATTCCGGAGAACCTCAGGTATTCGGCAGGTTCGAACTGATGGAAGACAAGTTGAGGAATGGCGTAGGCCTTTTCGTTATCCACACCTTTGCGGTAATCCCACCAGTCACTCAACACATTGCCTCCAGCGTGGAAGAGGACGTTGCCGACAAGCGCGAGCACTGCGCACAGCCATTTGATTTCAAAGCCTTTCCAAAGCAAAAAAGCAGTTGTTGCAATCACCGGCATCGCCGATACCGGAAACGACCAGAATCTGGTTGCAACAAACCAATCCTTAACCGTATGTTTCATTTTTTTAAAATCAGTAAAAGTTGTGCGGCCCGGAAGAGCGGGCAAATGCACAGCCTATCTCGTCAGATAATATGTAACGTTGGTAACGACACGGACTTTCTTCACCTCCGGAGTGGAGACGTCGCGATCTTCAATGGAGAAAGTGCCTTGCGTGGCATTTTTGATCTTTCCAAGACGGCTGCCGCTGTCCTTTGCGAACTTTTGAGCCACTTCCCTGGCATTGCGGGTGGCCTCCTCAATCATCTGCGGCTTGATTTCGTTCAGGCCCTCGAAGAGGAATCGCGTCTGGCAATCCCAATCACTCTGGAATACAATATCCTTTGCAATGAGGGCCGACTGCCTCTGCATAAGTTCAAGCACTGTCGGGACATTTGTGCTGCAGACAGTTATCACCTGCGTAAGAACATAGCGGAATGTGCGGTCATTACTGCCGTACTCCTGAGCGAACTTGTCGGAAATTTTCGGCAGCGCAGTAGTGATTTCCGCTTCGCTTATGCCTCCGGCCTTCAGGAATGATTCAATCTCCCTGCATTTTCCGGCATTTTCCGCATAAATCTGTGTTATGTCATTGCCTACCACTTTGAAACTGAGCGGCCAGATAACCTTGTCCGCCTGAATCTCCATTTCACACAGTCCCTTGACGGCCACAGTTCGTTCCGAACTCTTGAACACATTGACACTCACAGGCATCATCACTGCCAGAACCACCAGTCCCAGCATAATGTAAAACCCCGAAGGGCATTTTGAAAATCTATTATCCATATATTCTTTTGAATTCGGCTCAAAATTAGTAAAAATATTCACTGATTCTGTAAGATAACCCATTCTTGAGATATTAATACCCTATCACCCACTTGCCGATGTAGGGGACCCTGCGGAGCAACGTGCAGAAAATGGCGGCGGAAGCAAATGAGCAGACAGCCGTCAGCAGAATCTCCACAGGTGTAGTCATAACTCCGAGCGTACCTGCACCGCCAAGGCCGAAGATGCTCCGGAAAAGTCCCGAAAAGAACCCCAGGGCAATCATATGACAAAGATACATTCCGTAACTTGCCTTGGAAACAGGAAGAACCACATTGGAATAGAAGCGTCCGCCGCAAGTGCATTTCCTGAAAAGAAGCACCCAGCCGACAGTCATAAGCGCCACGCCTGAAGAATTGTAGAACCACGGAGTTTCCCAACCCACAGCCACGTCCAGTCCACCACCGACAGGAAAATCTCCGCCTGCAAGAAGGCTCCCGCCCGCATCGGCAAACACCCTTCTGAGGAAGCCGAAGAAACATATCGCAAAGCCCGTCAGAAGCGACGGAACCGCGACAGAGAGAGTCCTGCCCCAGCTCAACTCACCCACGAACCTGCGCAGGTACAGTCCAAGAAGCATATACCCGACAAAGCCGCTGAAGTAGTAGAAAACACCGAATTCGTTCCAACTGGCCTCACCCCAAAGCGGGAAATGCGCCTGCATCGGTATTCCACCGGAGCCATATATGCAGACGACATCGCCACCCATCGCCCTCTCCCTTACGTACGGAACGAGCGTGGTGAGAAAACACAGCAGCAGATACACCTGCATCTCCTTCCGGCTGACCTTCTCCGCCCAGGGAGAGAGCAGCGGCATCAGCACATAAAGGCCGATGAGCATATACACGAACCACAGATGCCCGGCCGCATAGTTGAAATTGAACAGCAGATCCTTGAAATTCTGTATCGGATTGGGATTGATGAGAGCATAAATCACCGTCCAGAATAGGAATGGAATCAGAATACGGGCGGCTCGTCTTCGTGCAAACTCGGACGCGCTGTAACGCAGCGGAAATTGGAGGTAACTAGACGCCACGATAAAGACAGGCACGCAGGCGCGTGCAAGCGTGTCGAAAAAAGAAACCCAAAACGCATCGGAACGGGTAAGAATCAAACTGCCGTCCCCGCCCAGATAGAAAGGTTCCGTACTGTGCACCATCATCACAAGGAAGCATGCGCTTATGCGCATCCAATCCACCCAACCTTCGCGCTCACAAGGAAAAATCGATGTACTCATATATGTTTCTGAAAATGTAAAGTCCGATTATGATGAAAGCGGACGCTCCGAGAATGATTCCGGCGAAGTTCATAACGTCTTAAAATTTCTAAAGATGCACCTTGCAAATATACAACATCTTCTGCAGTAAACGCAAAGGTTGCGCAAAACGCGAGTCACTCGCGTTCTGCAACTTTTTGCGTATATTTGCAGCTATAATGAGATACAGACTATTAGCAATTGCCTTATTGGCTGCGTTTGCCGCGGCCTGCACGCCACAGGACGAGTGGAGCGACAAAACGAACTGGTACGAAAGCACAAAGGGAATCAACGAAGAGTTCCCCGACGTCTTCTATCTGGTATCCACCAATATTCTCAAGGAGGAATGCTCCCTTACCGCCCTCAACACCCCCGAGGAGAAGAGCATCCTCGCAAGGGAGATGAAACACGTTGAAAACAAGGTGTTCGGAGATTCGCTCAATTTCTTCGCACCCTATTACCATCAGCATACGATGGAGGCGATGTCTTTGGAAAAAGAACAATACGACAGCCTGGCAACAACCATCGTCGATGAAGTATATGCCGCATTCAAACACTACCTGAAGCACTTCAACGAAGGGAGGCCCATAGTCCTTGTCGGCTTCAGCCAGGGGGCAATGCTCGCCAAAGAACTTTTAAAGCGGATGACTCCGGAGGAATACGGCAGCATCGCCGCAGCATACATCTTGGGATGGGGACTGAGCGAGGAGGATGTACGGAACCCTCAAGTGCGTCCGGCTGAAAGAGCCGACGATGCGGGCGTCTGCATCTCCTTCAACTCCGTTTCAGACACTTCGGCCGTATGGAGCCCCGTCCAGAATAATGCCGCATATTCCATAAATCCGGTGAACTGGCGGACCGATGCCTTCCCGGCCGCCTTCGAATACGAAGGGCAGGCTCTGTCGGTCAGTCTCGACACGACCAGGATGACCTTAATTGTCAGCGGATTCGAAGAGCCTGAGCCAGCCTTCAAACCCGTCTGGCCCTCAGGTTGCCTGCACTTCTACGAGATTCAGTTCTACAACAGATTTCTCCGCGCCAACGCCCTGATGCGATGCTCCACGAGCACCAGCCACAGATAAAAAGTTGCGCATTACACGAGTGACTGCGTAATGCGCAAACTCAATCCCCATCGTGCAGCATCATATCCGAGGAATCCGTACTATAACTGTAACGCAGGGTATTGATTTCCTCTGCCTGAGTGAACTGATCTATCGTTTCGGCATAAAAGGATGACAACAGATCATACCGGCCGCCGAAAGAGCCACTCTTTTATGACTTGCACCAACAGCCTCCCTCACCTCTCATCCCTAACCCCTCATCCTTGGAAGTCCACGGGCATAGAGAATTCGCCAACAAAGATAGCCCGTGCTTTTAGGTGACGGTTTCAGTCAACCCGCCTATAGTTTCTTCATCTGTTTGCCGGAGAGACATCTTCGGGCAATGGCGAGATTGAAAGAACCGAGCCGGTGGATGTCCGTACCGAGAACCCGGATCCAGCCCTTGTCAAGAAAAACCGAAAACTTCCGGCAGGCCGCTTTCCCGTACTCCCCTGTCAAGGAGGCGATATTGCACTGAAACTGCACCCTCATCTCCCTGAGACGTTCATAATTCAATAATACTCTGTCTATATCAGTCATTTCAGATTCCTAGCAACATATCAGACACTATACTGTCAATCATTGTCTGCGGGACACCGCATTCCCTTGCAATTTGCGGCCATCGGGCACAAGCATCGCACACTTCTTCAATGATCCGGGATGCCCCGCTGATATTGTTACGGGATGCGAGTTCAAGCAGGTCTTCACGCGTGATTGCGTCATACTTGCCGTTTACCGACATCTGATGTGCCGATGTCCACGCACCATCGGGATTATACGCATACCCTATATCGTAAGCGGGAGAAAAGTGCCATAAGCCCTCCGTATCCATTAGAAAAGATATATTCTTGGTATGGTCATCCTGATTTCTGACTACCACGTTGAACACAACTCTACGGAACATCTCCTGTGCTTCCCGGTAAGAAAGCCTCAACGCCCTCATCACATCGAATACCTGTTCATAGGAATATCCCCTCAGTAGCCGGTAGTCGAAATGGGCAAGTCCACATAACGTCTGCATATGCATTTTCCCGCCATTCCTGCGATCAAAACGCTTGGAGAGGAAGTGTGCCCTTCCACCCTCTTCGACAATCAAGCATTCCGGCATAGCTATGCCGCACAACACGGCAAGTTTGGCAAACGAGTATTCGAGACGCCCATAGTTCTGTGTCTCTCTGAATCCTGCCGAGGCAGAGACTCCGTCAAGCTTGATCAGATAATGCTCGAAGCCTTCCGGGGCATCCACCTGTCAAAGAGCGCACGACCGTACGTGTCCGGCAAAGAATCCGCAAGCATACCGGGAAGGCCACTGAAGGTCTCCCGATTCAAATGAGCGAAGCTATAGACTCGTCCCTCGCGGACAGGCATCATAACAGGCGACGGCTGAAGCCCACAGTGAGCAAAGGCGGCATCATACTCAAACTGGGCAATCTCATAGCGGGCATTCCACATAACCGTACCGACTGTCCTGCCGAACATCTTTACCAGGGCCACATCTACCATTGCGATTCCTCCTCCCTCTTATCATCTTCGGATTTGCATCTCCTTGAAGCCCGCCTGCGTCCACCGGATTTGTTCTCCTGCATCATCCTATAATACTCTGCGGGGCTCGGCTCACTCTCCTGAACAAGCGGGAGAAGCACCTCAAGCCGCCCCAAAATCCTCAAAACCCTCAATAACGAATCAAAAGACCGTATTTCCCCCTCCTCCATACGTGAAATGGATGATACAGACACACTTGAACGAATCGCCAACTCCTGACGAGTCATATTCTGCCTGAGCCTTTCCTCCTTCAATCGAGATGAAATCCGGTTCAAAATTGCAGTATCAGAAAGCACATATATATCATCCATAGCATCAATACTGATATTTTACACCGCAAATATAGTAATTATCTTTCAATTTTGATACGTTATAGATTACTCCTACCCAGGACATTGGCAGATTCCTTAAATTTCTCTGAAATCAGCATTCAGGACTGACTCCAACCTTGAAACGGTTCTGAAATTGGCATTTGCAAAGTTTTGCGATTTCTGCTCGTAGGCACTTATGGCTGTCCTGACAGTTTCATCTATAATCCTGTCAGCTATGCTTACAAATTTTTCAAGGTCGGCTTCGTGTAACGGATGGTACATTACTATGATTTTTTCTATGTCAAGACCATCTTCTATCACGCCGGCGGTGTCGTGGTTGACATTTGCGCTCCCGATCCTGTGGCAAAAATAGGAAATACTAAATATGCAACGCTTGATGAAGCGTTTGCTGCAGTTCAGGCAGGCCAGACAATTGAAATTATTCAGGCTGGCACATATACGGTTCCTAATATTTCACAGAACATCACTGTTATTGGTGGTGTTGAAGGCGTGGTGTTCGACTGCACAGGTGGCGACAGTGTCGCTTCAATTCCCAACGGAGCTACATTCAAAAATGTCACAATGACATTTGGTCAAGTTAATTATACCGGTTTCCAGCATGCAG
>JAGHST010000046.1 GCA_018065695.1 Candidatus Cacconaster caballi
TTGCTCTTCTGATTTTAATCGTGTTAAAATCGGTACTTGCTTGTACTTGTTTCTTCCTATTCTTTCAATGAACTGCCGTTCCTTCCGAAACGGGCTGCAAAGATACGGCGAATATTTACATTTCCAAAAAAATCTTATTTTTTTTGAATATTTTTTTCGCCTATCAAAGAACTCAGCCCTACCTTTTCCGAAGGGGATGCAAAGGTAGATATTTATTTTAATACTCCAAACAATTTTTCAAGTATTTTTTTCTTGAAATCCTTATCTCACTATCATTCAGCCCAATATTTTTCAAAAAAAGCTGTCCCTTTCAGAACAGCTTCGGATAATTGTCATCTATTTGTTTTAGGATATGCGCTATGATAACGTCTCTGAAGAATGCCGAACGATTGCGGATGGAATACTTCCTGCAGTATTGGTCTATTACAGAACGCTCCTTCTCGTTGAACAGGATTGTCTTCCGGAAGGTTCTGCGCATCCTGTCGCTGTCCCGGCCGATGAAGCCCGGTGTGAGTCTGTGTTTCTTCGATTTGGATACCATATACATAATATCGTTTGATTACACTTCCAGAGAATCCCCATCCTTGCCACACCAAGTGGCCTGCATAATCGAATAGTCCGTCACCGCCATAACCCTGATGGAGCATCCGTACTTTTTCGTCCAGCGACGGCGGATGCTGTGCCATCCCTTCGTCAGATATGCAGCAAAGACAGGATTCACCTTAAGAACAAAGTTAGTGAATTTTCTCTCTTTTACATAATATGCAAGCTGACGTTCAAGAGTTTCGTCAAACAGGACGGTCGGCCCAACCTTCCCCGTACCGTGACAGGTTGGACATTCTTCAGAAGTGTCGATTTCAGTGACCGGACGTACCCTTTGACGTGTAATCTGCATCAGTCCGAACTTTGTCAGAGGCAGGACGGTATGCTTCGCCCGGTCCGTTGACATAAGTTCCGACATATGCTTGAAAAGCTGAATCTTGTGGTCGTTTTCCTCCATATCTATGAAATCGACGATCACAATACCGCCCATATCGCGCAGCCGGAGCTGGCGCGCAATCTCGTCGGCGGCATTTATATTGACTTCAAACGAATTGTCTTCCTGATCCTTGACTTTTGCGCGGATGCCGCTGTTGACATCAATCACATGGAGAGCTTCAGTGTGCTCAATCACCAGATAGGCTCCCTGCTTGATGGATACTATGCGTCCGAAGGCGCCCTTGATCTGGCGTGAAATCTCAAAGTGGTCGAAAATCGGTTCCGATCCTTTATAAAGCTTGACAATCTTCTCCTGCTCCGGAGAAATCATCGAGACGTATTCATCCACCTCCTTGAACACGGACTCGTCATTGACATATATATTGGTGAACGAATCATTAAGAAGGTCACGGAGCATTGTGGTGGTGCGGCTGTTTTCGGTAAACAGCTGCTGGACTGACTTGCTGCGGGCAATCTTATCCCAGGAACTCTCCCATTTTGCTATGAGGGACTTCAATTCCGCATCAAGTACGGCAGCCCTCTTTCCCTCGGCGGCTGTGCGGATTATCACACCATAATTCTTTGGAAGAATGCTATATACGAGTCGCTCAAGGCGTTTCTTTTCTTCTTTTGAAGATATTTTCTGAGATATGCTGACCTTATCGGCGAAGGGCAGAAGAACCAGGTTGCGGCCGGCTATCGAAATCTCCGCCGTCAGGCGCGAACCTTTAGTGGAAATCGGTTCTTTGACAATCTGCACGACGACAGGCTGTCCCGGAGAGAGGAACCTCTCCACCTTTCCCTCCTTCTCCAGAATGTCATCTACCTTTATGCTCTCGTAGAGAGCCCTGTATTCGGTATTGACATTCACTTTTCTCACAAACTGGTCGAAGGCCTTGAAATTGAGGCCGAGGTCCAGATAATGGACAAAAGCCTCCTTCTCATCGCCGATATCCACGAATGCGGCATTGAGAGAAGGCAGCAGCTTCTTCACCTTTCCCAGATAGACATCCCCTACCGTAAAACCGCGTCCTTCGAGTTTCTCTTTGTTCAGCTCGATAAGGCGATGGTTCTCAAGAAGCGCTATCGACACTTCCTTTTCCCTTACGTCTATTATCAGATCCTTGTCCATATTAAAACAAAATAATCTAAAGCAGGCGCACCTGCTTTAGATTAGGTTTCTATTGAAGAACAGATGGAGACAAAATTACTTCTTCTTATGTCTGCTCTTGCGCAGGCGTTTCTTACGCTTGTGCGTTGCCATCTTGTGTCTTTTGTGCTTTTTTCCGTTAGGCATAGCAGTTAAATTTAATATTGTTTACGATTATTTAACCTTGCTAGCGAAAGTCTTGGAAGGCTTGAATGCAGGAACTTTATGAGCAGGGATAACAACTGTAGTGTTCTTTGAGATGTTGCGTGCTGTCTTCTTTGCGCGCTTCTTAACGTTAAAACTGCCGAACCCGCGGAGATATACGTTCTCACCCTTTGCGAGGGAATTCTTTACGCTTTCCATAAAAGCTTCCACGATGCTCTGTACTTTGATCTTTTCAACTCCGGTGCTCTTTGCAACTTCGTTTACGATGTCTGCTTTAGTCATAATTTTTATTATTATATTGGTTACTTTCAATTGGACATTGGGCTGCAAAATTAGAGTTAATTTTTTAATTATCAAAAAACTATTGCGATTTTTTTTGGCACAACTATTGACAATTACTATTTCCGACAATAACACTGACAATTTGGCAGATTACAGATAAAACATATGAAAGATTCATTCGAGACATTTTTCGGCGGAGGGCCTGAAGTTAACATCATTCCGGTTATGAACATCGAAGCCGGAGGGCAAGACGTGAAAGAGGCGGAACTTCCTCACACCCTGCCGATTCTCCCACTGAGAAACGCTATCCTGTTCCCTACCACCGTCATTCCGGTGACGATAGGAAGGGCCAAATCCATACAACTGATCAACGATGCCTTGAGGACCGGCAAACTGATAGGAGCTGTCACCCAGAGAGACGCAAAAATTGAAGAGCCGACCCCTTCTGACATATTCCAGACAGGCACTCTCGGCCGCATTGTCAAGACAATCGAGATGCCGAACGGTACCTTGACAGCCATATTGCAGGGAGTCAAAAGATTCGACATCAGTCAGATAAACATTACCGCCCCCTATATGATGGCGGAAGTCCGCTACCGCCGCGACCTCATCCCCGCCCAGGGAGACAAGGATATGGAAGCCCTGACAGGCTCCATAAAGGACACTGCAATGCAGATAGTCAAACTGTCACCTCATCTGCCACAGGAAGCGAGCTTTGCCATCAAGAGCATCGAAGGGTATGATTTCATAGTGAACTTCATAGCCTCCAGCACCGAGGTGGACAATCCTCTGGACAAGGTGCCTCTGCTGATGGAAGACAACCTCCGCAACCGAGCGGTCAAGCTTCTCGAACTTCTCAACAAGCAGGTGGACATACTCAAGATAAAGGATGACATCCAGCAGAAGGTCAAGTCGGAAATCGACCAGCAGCAGAGGGAGTATTACCTCAACAACCAGCTCAAGACCATTCAGGAAGAACTCGGCATCAATTCCGACGACGATGACATAAACGAACTCCAGGCACGGGCCAAAGATAAGAAATGGCCTGAAAAGGTCGCTGAAACTTTCGAGAAGGAACTTCGCAAACTCGAACACATCAACCCCAACTCCGCCGACTACAACGTGCAGTATGCCTATCTCGATTTCATTCTGGACCTCCCTTGGGACAATATGAGCGAAGACAACCTCGATATGAAGAACGCCCGCAACACTCTGGACGCCGACCATTTCGGCCTGGAAAAAGTGAAGGAGAGAATCATCGAATATCTTGCGGTGCTGAAGCTCAAAGGAGATATGAAGTCCCCTATCCTCTGCCTCTACGGCCCTCCGGGCGTAGGAAAGACCTCTTTGGGCAAATCCGTCGCAAAATGCCTCGGCCGCCAATACGGCAGAATCTCACTTGGCGGACTTCACGACGAAGCCGAAATCAGGGGACACAGAAAAACTTACATAGGAGCCATGGCGGGCCGAATCATCCAGACAATAAAAAGGTGCGGCACCTCGAACCCCGTCATTGTACTGGATGAAATAGACAAAGTGACTGAGGATGTCCACGGCAACCCGGCATCAGCCCTGCTCGAAGCCCTCGATCCAGAGCAGAACACAACCTTCCACGACAACTATCTCGACATAGACTACGATCTGTCGAAGGTGCTCTTCATCACCACGGCAAACGACATCAGCACAATCCATCCGGCACTCAAGGATAGGATGGAGATGATAAACGTGTCCGGCTATCTTGCAGAAGAGAAGGTCAGCATAGCTAAAAACTATCTGGTACAAAAGCAGACGGAGGCTCACGGCCTGAAGAGTGAAGAACTCAGATTCGGGAAAGGTGCAATAGAGACAATCATAGATGAATATACCAGAGAGTCGGGTGTCAGGGGCCTCGACCGTCAGATAGCGAAAATAGCCAGAACCACCGCAAAGAAAATCGCACTTGGCGAAAAACGCCCGAAGAGCATAACTCCGGCAGTTGTCAGGGAATATCTCGGACTGCCGACGAACTTCCACGACTTGCAGGAAGGCAATGAAGCTCCGGGAGTCGTGACAGGGCTGGCATGGACACAGATGGGAGGAGAAATTCTCTTTGTGGAGTGCAGTCTAAGCGACGGCAAAGGCGCTCTCACCACCACCGGAAATCTCGGCGACGTGATGAAGGAGTCGGTCACCATCGCACGCCAGTATCTGAAAGCCCATCCCGAACTGGCCGGCACCACAGCAAAGGAGATGGCGAAGAAGGATATCCACGTCCACGTGCCGGAAGGGGCAATCCCTAAAGACGGCCCATCGGCAGGTGTGACAATGGTAAGCGCTATGGCATCCGCATTCAGAGGTAAGGCCATCCGCAGCGGAATAGCAATGACAGGCGAAATCACACTTCGAGGCAAAGTTCTGCCTGTCGGAGGTATAAAGGAGAAGATTCTGGCCGCAAAACGCGCAGGAGTCAAGACCATCGTGCTATGCGCCGAAAACGAAAAAGATATAAAGGAAATAAAGCCTGTCTATGTGGAAGGCCTGGAATTCCACTATGTAAAGACAATTGACGACGTCCTGAACTTCGTTTTTGCACAATAGCCCGCACCGAGCGATGGAAGTAAAGATAGAAGAAAGTTGGAAAAAGGCTCTCGCGCCGGAGTTCGAAAAGCCGTATTTTCAAACTCTGGCTGCCAACCTTCACGCCGAAAAGCGCTCAGGTGTGACCATCTATCCTCCGGGGCCACTTATTTTCAACGCCTTCAATCTTACGCCGCTGGACAAGGTAAAGGTCGTCATCATAGGTCAGGACCCCTACCACGGGCCCGGTCAGGCCGAGGGCCTCTCCTTCTCAGTCCCTCACGGCATCGCCATACCGCCCTCTCTTGTGAATATCTACAAGGAGATCAGCAGTGATATTGGAGTGGATATGTCCCACAAGGACGGTTCGCTTATCGGATGGGCCCGGCAAGGAGTTTTTCTTCTTAACGCCATCCTTACCGTACGCTCGGGACAGGCCGCTTCGCACAGCCGCCTCGGATGGTCCCAATTTACGGATGCTGTGATAAGGATACTCTCAGAACACCGCAGCGGCCTTGTATTTCTTCTCTGGGGCAACTTCGCCCGCACTAAAAAAGATTTGATCGATACCTCCCGGCACACCGTCCTCGAAGCCGCACATCCTTCACCTCTCGCGCGAGGAGCATTTTTCGGCTGCCGCCACTTCTCCAGAACAAACGAGGCCCTCGTTTCCGAAGGCCTCGATCCTATCGACTGGACTTTGTAGTCTATTTCTTGAGTATGTCAACTCCGGCAGCTTTTGCGACAAGATAGACTATCGACTTGAATACCAAGCCACTGTTGCGCGAAAGTCCCACTTCGCAGGTGCGGCTTACGGCATATCCGCTGTCGCAACCCTCTGTCTGGGCCTTCAGATTGCGCAGGCCGTGCTCGTTGAGTTCAGGGAAGAAGAAGCCCCGATCTCCTGCAAAACCGCAGCAGTTGGAATCGACAAATGTCACTTCGCGCGCGCAGGCTCGGGCAACCGAGACAAGATGAGAATCGACTGCCATCTTCTTGGAAGAGCAGACCGCAAAGACAGCCACCCTCTCATCCACCTTCTCTATCTTGAGTCTGTCAAGCACGAAGCGGTCTATGAACTCTGAGGGCTCGTAGAGTTTGAGAGGAGTCTTCTCCATATTCGACTTCATAGTGTAGAGGCAAGGTGTCATATCGCACAGAACAGGGATTGCACCGCCATCGGAAGCCTTCATCAGGGCCTCCTCCAGAGCTTCGGAAGCAATCTTGCCTGCCTCCACATATCCCTTGCTCGAGAAAAGCATTCCGCAGCAGAGCTTGTCCATATTCTCCGGATAGACAATCTGATAGCCTGCTGCTTCCAGAATGGCCGCTGTCACGCGCGTTGCTTCCAGTTCCTTGCTGTAGGCCTTTGTCGTGCCCATCGACCTGGTTATGCAGGAAGGGAAATAGACCACTTTCGGGCCGTTTCCTTCGGGACCCGGTGAGACTTTGATGCGGTCTGCACCGTTAGGCATATATTCGTTCCACAGAGGCAGAGCCTTGCAGGTGATACGGCGGAGGAAGCGGGCGATGGCTCCGAAAACGCGTTTGCCAAGCACCACTCTGACGGCATATAGAAGTTTCAGGAAGACACGGAAAGCCGCCGTCACCTTGTCCATATTGCGGGCAAGCATAACAGCGCGCTTCTCTCCCTTCGGAGAATGGCTCTCGTGTCTGAGTTCCTTTATGAGTTTGCCGGCATCCGCCTTTACAGGGCAGTGAAGATTGCAGAGGCTGTCGGTGGCGCAGGTCTTTTCGCCTGCATAGCGGTAGAGCCGCTGCATCTCTGCGGCACGGTGAGGCTCTTCTCCGGTAGCTTTCAGACGCTCTATCTCACGGAAAGCGGCAACCCTCTGGCGTGGGGAGAGTGTCAGGCCTTCCGCCACGCAGTGGCCTTCGCAGAAGCCGCACTCCATACATTTGTCCACGATGGCACGAGTTGAAGGTATCGGCTTGAGATTCTTTATATGAGCCTTCGGGTCGTCATTGAGTATGACGCCGGGGTTCAGTATCTTCTTGGGGTCGAATATATCCTTGACCTCCTGCATCAGCAGGTATGCCTGCTTACCCCATTCCACCTCAACGAATGGAGCCATATTGCGGCCTGTGCCGTGTTCTGCTTTGAGAGAGCCGTCGTAACGCTCTACCACAAGCTTCACGACATCATCCATGAACCTGCTGTACTTGTCGACTTCAGCCTTGGTGGAGAAGTCCTGATTGAACATAAAATGGAGGTTGCCGGCGAGGGCGTGACCGAATATCACGGCATCCGGGTAGCCGTCGGCGGCGAAAACCTTGCGCAGTTCAACGGTAGCCTCGGCAAGTTTCTCTATCGGGAAGCAGATGTCTTCGATAATGGCAGTCGTACCGCTTCTTCGCATTCCGGCCACTGTCGGGAGCATCTCCTTGCGGAGTTTCCACATCGTAGCCTGTTCGATGGCGTCTGTCGTGAAAGCGAACGGAAGTTCGGTGGCAACGCCCGAGATGCTTTCGGTAATCTCCGCTACTTTCCTTTGCAGTTCAGAGGCGTCGAATGCGCGCGTCTCCACAAGTATCACGCAACTTTCATCTCCGATATGCTTGAGAAATTCAGGGATGCCGGGGGTCTGGTCCACGCTGCGGACACCGGCCCTGTCTATGAGTTCCACAGCCGAGACTTTGTTCTGCGACCTGAGTATCTGGACCGCTTCGCAAGCCGATGCTATGTCCGAATAGGTGATCATAGCCAGAGCTTTGTGGCGGTGGTCAGCCACCGTATTGTAGGTGATGCCGGAAATGAAGGCCAGAGTTCCTTCAGAGCCTATTATCAGGTGCTTCAGGATATCAAAACCTTCCGTGTAGTCCACAAATGCATTGAGCGAATAGCCTGTCGTGTTCTTTATCTTGTATTTTCTGCGGATGCGTTCGCTGAGGGCGGAATCCGCATTGATGCGGCGGGATATCTCCTCAAGGCCTCGGATGATATCCGGATGTGTCTCCATAAACGCCTTGCGGGACTCTTCACTGGCTGTGTCCAGCACTGTGCCGTCAGGCAATACGACCCGGATATCGGCAACTGTCTTGTAGGAATTTTCCGAAGTGCCGCAGCACATTCCGCTGGCATTGTTTGCTGCTATGCCGCCAATCATTGCAGAATCTATCGAGGCCGGATCAGGACCTATCTTGCGGCCGAACTGCAAAAGATAGCGGTTGGCCATTGCTCCGCGTATGCCCGGCTGGAGCATAATCTTCATACCGCTGTCAAGGACCTTGTAGTCTTTCCAGCCGTGGGAGCATATCACAAGCACAGAGTCGCTGATAGCCTGGCCCGAGAGCGATGTTCCCGCCGCTCTGAAAGTTACGGGAATATTCATCTTGTCAGCCGTTTTCAAAATGGCCTGGACCTCCTCTTCGCTTTCAGCCTTGATTACGAGTTTCGGTATCAGACGGTAAAAAGAGGCGTCCGTACCGAATGCCAGAGTGCTGAGCGCATCGTGCAACATCCTTTCCGCCGGAATGACGGAAAGAAGTTCGTCATAAAATTTTTTGTATTCACCTGAAATCATAATGATGCCGGATATGGTTGAAGTACATTCAACAATGTGAACAATGTATCTATTTTGATGTCTTTTGCAACAATGATATTGTTTTCGTCCAGAAGGTATATGTGGGGAACGTATTCCAAATCGTAAAGAGTGCGCATAAGACTCTCTCCGTCAGGATCGTGAAGATATCTCCACGTCCCCGGATGACTTTTCACGAATTCCTTCCACTCCGATTCGCTTTCACCTGCATATACGAGAGTCACACCGGTATTCAGGCCGTAAAGCAGCATGCGGTGCCTGACAAGGCTGTCTATCATTTCATTGCATTCTCTGCACCCTACGAGATGAAAGAGAACGATGTTATATCGATGGCGCTTGAAGTTCAAGAGCGACCGTCTCCTGCCTTTTTCGTCCTTCAAAACCAGATTCGTGGCCTTCGAATCCACAGGATTCAGTTTCTGCTGCGCCAGCTGGTGGGCTATGCGGCTGACGAACTCTTCAGACCAGAATTCCGGCCGTGCCACTATATAATTCTCTGCAAGATAAATGGCTCCGTTCTGCAGTTCGGCATCCTCCGAAAAGCGCAGATATTGGAAAAGAGCCTGCATCGATTCAAGGAAAAGGGTGCTGTCAACGGACGGGCCTCCTATTCCGCTCTTCTGTGCCAGAGCATCCGTCACTCTGGCGGCATCTCCCTCCTGCAGAGGTTCCAGAGACTTGAATATCCTGTCGAACAGATGGCTGTACTGACGGTCTTCCGTCACGGCGTTATCCAGCATCTGACCGAGAGCATTGACAGTCAGCTTCCTTCCGATGATAACGTTCTGCTGGTCGAGCAGATAGAGTTGCGGAGTGGTCATCACCGCATATTTCTTGTGGAAGCCGGTCTGGGCCTCAGGATCCCACAGATGGACGAAAGTGACCTTGGAATTCTCCGCCATCCTGAAATGTTCTTCCACATATTTCTCCCAGACATTTCTGTCACTTTCGGAAAATACGGCAACGACTGTCAGGGGATCACCGTCGTACGAGGCCAGTAGAGAGACGAGTTCTTCCGTATTCTTTCTGCAGGTGGAGCACTGCGCACTGTAGAAAAAGAGAACGGTACGGCCGGAAGTGAGGCCTCTGAGCGAAATCCATTCTCCGGTAATGCTTTCCATCCAAAGGTCCGGAGCCGGGCAGCCTATCTGCGAGAGTTCGTTGAACTGCACGTAATATTCGAGGGCCGCAAGTGTGGAAGAGCCCTCCCACTGCAACTCTCCGCTGAGGAAATACTTCCTGGCGACATCCACCGCCACTTTCTCCACCCCCATCACGTTGCTTTTGGAAAAGAAATCGAAAGCCATTCCGGCTATAGTGGACTGCACGTGTGAGCCTTCCGATTTTGAAAGATCTATGAGTGAGAACACTTTCGCCTCTATTGTATCCTGCGGCGAGAGTTGCAGCGATTCGAAGAAGGATATCACGGATGAATGGACCGTCTGTGCAGAGGCTCTTTCTGATGGCAGAATCAAGGCCGTCAGCAATGCAACTGTCAGACACAACCTTTTCATCAGCATTCCTTCTCCTTGAGATATTTGTCTATATCGACTCCTTGTGGCAGAAAGTTGGCAGCGTTTCCGCCGTTTATCAGCACATCCCTCACGACAGTGGAGGAGATGAATGAGTATTCGTGCCCGGAAGGGATGAAGACTGTCAGGATGCCGGGCTCCATATTGCGGTTGGCCTGGGAAATCACGCTTTCAAGTTCGAAATCCGTGGTGGTGCGCAAGCCTCTGATGATGAATCCGGCTCCTTTCTGGCGGCAGAGGTCGATTGTGAGGCCGCGATATGAGCAGACTTCGACGTTTTTCATCCCTTTGACGGAATCTTCGATGATGCGTACACGGACATCCGGATTGAAAAAACCGCTTTTCGAACTGTTGTAGCCGACAGCTACTATCACTTTGTCGAAAAGATTGAGAGCGGAGCGCAGGACATCCAGATGACCCAGTGTGAACGGATCGAAAGATCCGGGGAATATTGCGATTTTCATTTCAAACGATTTATCAGCACGCAAAATTACCAAAAAAAAGAATATCTTTGTATTATGTATAAAAGTATAAAGCAATTTGTCGATTATCTCAAGGATCAGGGCCAGCTCACGGTTGTATCCGAGTTTACTGATACAGCCTCCGGTATAGCGGAGCGCACCTGTGCAGAAGAATCGGAACCGGACGGTGGCAAAGCTCTTCTCTTTACGGACACCGGCACCGCATATCCTGTTCTGACCAACGTATTTTCTTCAAAGCGCAGGATGGAGATGGTTCTTGGAGTGGAATCGTACGAAGATATTGCAGAAAGGGCGGAATGCACCCTGTCTGAAGTTTTCGCTCTCGGACAGAAAATGCGCGGATACATCGAGGCCGTATCTCTTGCCAGAAAATTCTCCTGCTGGACTCCCGTCCAGACCAAACTTCACCCTTCCTGCCAGGACAGCATCCAGAACATCGCCCACCTCGGGCTCCTTCCCTTCATCTCCGATTCCGGGAAGGAAGGACTCAAGGTCCTGTCTCCTGTTGCGCTGAATTCGCGCAATCCTAAAAACGGTGCAAGGACTCTGGAACCCAACAAGTTGTATATTCTGGACGAATGTACGGCCGGCATCGCAATCCCTCCTCACAGCGAGATAGCCCGCCATCTGGAATTATGCACACACAGGCTCCCTCTCGCCGCATGCCTTGGCGGAGACCCTCTCCATACCTTCATAGCCGCAGCCCCGAAAATAGGCGGCATCGACCCTTACCTTCTCACCGGATTCTTCCGGGGAAAGCCCGTCAGCCTGACTCGCGCCTTTACTCAGGACATCGAAATACCAGCCGGCAGCGACCTAGTAATTGAGGGTTACATTCAGAAAAGCGAAGGCCTTTCGCCGGATGGGCTGATGAAGCTGCACGTAACCTGCATCACCCACCGCCGCGGCGCAATTATTCCAATGATGACAGGCAGCGGCACGGCCTCTGAAAAAGAGACTGTCCGTCAGGCAGTCGAGAAGATTTTCATCGAACCGCTCAGACGGACAGTTTCCAGGACCAACGAAGCCCTACTTCTTTCCGAAGAGGTCTTTTATGGCTCCCATTGAGCTAAGAGCCGCTGAAGCTTCGAAAGGCATATAGACTGTCTTTCCATCCTTTCCGGAAGCCATTTCCTTGAAAGCAGCAATATATTTGTCTGCCAGCATATACTGTGCAGGTGTGATGTTGGCACCCTGAACAGCCTCGGCCACTCTGCGTATGGCTTCAGCTTCCGCCTCCGCCTGAACTACCTTGGCTTCCGCAAGACCCTGTGCCTTCAGAATCTGCGTCTGCTTCGCCGCTTCCGCCTGATTGATGAGGGATGCCTTCTCACCTTCGGACTGAAGTATCAGGGCTTCCTTTTCACCTGTTGCCTTGAGCACCTTCGCACGGCGTTCGCGTTCTGCCTGCATCTGCTGCTCCATCGCATCGCGGACACTGTCCGGAGGGGTGATATCCTGCAGTTCTACACGATTGACCTTGACTCCCCATTTGTTGGTGGCATCGTCAAGGACTGCACGGAGTTTGGAGTTGATGGTATCGCGGGAAGTAAGAGTCTCATCGAGTTCGAGTTCGCCGATGACGTTTCGCAGAGTTGTCTGGGTAAGTTTCTCGATAGCGTTCGGAAGATTGTCGATTTCATATACGGCCTTCAGAGGATCCACTATCTGGAAATAGAGAAGGGCGTTGATGGTGGTTGTGACGTTATCCTTGGTGATGACGCTCTGCTTCGGGAAGTCGAACACCTGTTCTCGGAGGTCGATTTTGTCAGACATTCTGAAAACCACGCGGGATGTACCGTCAAAGCTCTCCCTGACATATCTGGTTGCTATCTGGCGCGGTTTGTCGATGATAGGCCAGATGATGTTGATACCGGAAGGGAGTACCCTGTTGAATTTTCCGAGTCTTTCGATGACCCGAGTTTCGGACTGCTGGATAATCTTGAATCCAGCGAGAACGAAGATTACGACTATCAGCGCAATGATGCAGATGATGATGGTTGTTCCGTTCATAATTCAGCTGTTTATTTTTGGTTTTGTTTCACTTGATTGTGCGGACAGTCACGATTACACTGTCAACCTTGGTTATTTCCACCTTTTCTCCTTTCTCAATTTGAGAATCGTCTTCGGTCACGGCTTTCCAGTCGTCCCCGTCAACGGCCACGCGACCTGTACCGGCATTTGAATCGATACGCTCGGTAACACGGGCCTGCCTACCTATCAGCGCCTCGACATTTGTCTTTACAAGGTTTTTCTCATCCTTGAAGAATGTCTTCAGGACGAATGGCCTGACAGTGACGAATGCCGCTGCCGTGAAGATGCAGAACCATACAATCTGCCAGGTCAGGGTTGCATCGCAGCCTGCCGCAATTGCCGCCGCTATGCCTCCGAACGAGAAGCACATTACGGTGAATCCGGAGGTGAATATTTCAAGAATGATGAATAGAAGGGCCACTATCGCCCATATATGCCATACTTCCATTTTATTTGATTATTATGATATGCAAATATAACTAAAATGTGCTATATTTGTATGGACTGTAAAACTAATTGATATGAAAAAAATTTCCAGACGCGATATGCTGAAAGTCAGCGGAGCCGCAGTTGCAGGGGCCTCCCTTCTCGGTCTTGAAGCCTGCGCATCGGAAGGTGCAGCGGGCGTAAGAAAAGCAGCCGGGAAGAAAATCCTTGTCATCGGAGCCCATCCTGACGATCCCGAAACGGGCGCCGGCGGTACAATGATGATGCTCAAGAAAGCCGGGCACGAGGTGGTCTCGGTCTATATGACACGCGGAGAACGAGGCATTCCGGGCACCGGACTCGAAGAATCGGCCCGCATCAGAACGGCCGAAGCGGAAGATGCGTGCAGGATTATGGGCGTCAGGCCGCTGTTCATGACACAGATAGACGGAGCTTCCGAAATAACTCCACAGCGATACGAAGAGATGCACAATCTCATCCTGACCGAAAAGCCCGATATCGTCATAACTCACTGGCCTATTGATAGCCATAGAGACCACGTCATCTGCTCTGCGCTTGTGTTGGATGCTTGGGAGAAACTCGGCAAATGCTTTGAACTCTACTACTTCGAAGTTTGCGCCGGAATCCAGACGCGGCACTTCTTCCCTACCGACTTTGTCGATATCACGCCCGTCCGCGACCTCAAGGTGAAAGCCACCTTCTGCCACAAGAGTCAGAAGCCCGAAGAATGGTATGACGAGGAGCACGGACGAATGGACGAATTCCGCGGAATGCAGTACAACGTAAAGTATGGCGAAGCTTTTGTAAGATTCCACAGGACGGTTGCAAAAGGCAGCGTACTTGATTTATAAAAAAAATGACTACTTTTGCAGCACTTTCCGCAAAGGATCATTCAATGGGGATGTATTGGTTTTGACGGTAAATGATGCTGGACGGTAAGCACGCCGAGAGTTGTGGCCCCTCTCGTAAATCCCAGACCTCAAGCCATAACTGGCAACAACAATTATGCACTCGCTGCGTAGTCTCGTCCAAGACAGACTCCTTAATCGCGCGGACCAGGTCCGTAGCGACGAGTATCCCGCCGGAGTTTAGGCTCCCTATCGCCGGCATCCGGGATATCATCCAAGAGAGCTGCACGCGCCGACTCTTCTAAAGCGCGCCAAGACTTCAGAAGATAAGGGCCGGATGGCCTGCCTGCCGGCAGCCCGGTCCCGACAATCAAAGACAGGATAAGCGTGTAGAAAGCCCTCTGGTGCTTTATTTGGACGGCGGTTCGACCCCGCCCATCTCCACAAGAAGAGCCCGCAGTTTGCTGCGGATTCCTTTCAATGACAAATTATGAATGGAATGTTACGATTCGCCGGTATTGTATGCGTAGCAGTGCTGGCATTGTCCTGCTCAAAGGACGACATTTCTCATA
>JAGHST010000024.1 GCA_018065695.1 Candidatus Cacconaster caballi
GTAGGCAAAGACGAATTCCGCAATACCATCGTACATCTCCGTAATGTCAGTCCGGATGATTATGAGGTGATAAAAAAGCACAACATCGCGATTACCGCAAATATGAACTGGCATTGTATGACAGAAGAACTTGCCAAGCATTATGAAAACCTTATTCCTTACAAGTACGCTCACGAGGCTTATCCTATGAAGTCTTTCTTTGACCACGACATTCTTGTAAGCCAGTGTACGGACACGCCAGCGGATGACGGCATCAATTACCCGTTCCTTTGTATGCAGGTCGCCGTTACCGGCGCGTATGAACCGAGTTCGTATGCCTGGCAGCCGGAGGAACTGATAGACCGCTACCAGTTCCTGCAGGCTATGACCTACAATGGAGCCTGGCAGTTGCATTTGGAGAAGGAGCGTGGCAGTATCGAGCCTGGAAAATATGCAGATTTCGTTATTCTGGATGAAAATATCCTGACCTGCGACTCGCAATCCATTAAAGATGTGCAGGTACTCAAAACATTCTTTGAAGGCTGGGAAGTGTATAGCAAGCGCTGATTGTTCATGCAACATCCTCCGATTCCTTAGCTGGTTTTCCGGCAGTACCAAGATTTCTTACGAAAGAGCTTTCGGCGGGAAATTGCGGCTAATATGTAAAGCCGGAGTCACCGATGAATTCCCTCACGATTGAAATCGGTGGAATATGCTTGAGCACGGTAGGTGTGAGAGCAATCACACTCCTCAGTTGGGAAAGAATCCGCTGCGCCTCACCATAGGATGGCGAAGAACTGCCGATGGTCTGAAGAAGAGGTTCTGCATAGCATTTCAGCATCGGAACCTCATAGAACAGCGCTGAATTGAAAAGAGCGTCGGCATTGTCCTTGAACGGAACGATGTACTTCGCTTCGCCCGCCCTCACACTCGGCCAGCGAAGGATGGTATCCTCGGCGCTCTGGCCGCGGAACTGACGGTCGCGCACCATACGCCTGAGCAGACGGTAGTCCGAAGCCTGCATCTGATGGTCATCGTCAATCACAAGCGGCGTCAGAACTGAAACATATACTCTGAATTTCTGTGAGGCCGGCACCTGTGCCGTCAGGGAAGGATTAAGGCCGTGGATACCTTCCATAATGATTACGTCTCCTTCCTTCATCTGAAGCAGCTGGCCTTCGAACCGCCGCTCTCCGGA
Source organism: Candidatus Cacconaster caballi (assembly GCA_018065695.1). GTDB lineage: Bacteria > Bacteroidota > Bacteroidia > Bacteroidales > UBA932 > Cacconaster > Cacconaster caballi. The sequence goes on from JAGHST010000024.1 coordinate 1,178, forward strand.
GGCGAAATCGTATTTTGGAATCTCCACCCGCTCTCCTGCGAGAAGTTCGGTGAGCTGCCTGTTCAGGAAGGGAAGGTCCAGGGCTTCGAGACACTCGAAGTCGTATTCTCCGTTTTCGTCCAGCGGCGTATCCCTGCGGTTGACGAAATAATCGTCGAGAGATATGATAATCGGATTCAGACCGTTGACTCTCATATGAAGTGCCAACCTCTTGGCGGAAGTGGTCTTGCCGCTGCTGGAAGGTCCGGCGATAAGTACAAGACGCACGTTGCTTTCCGCTATCTTGTCGGCAATCTCGGCATAACGGTGGTCGTGAAGAGTCTCGGAAAGGTTGATGATATACTTCTCCTTTCCAGAGAGCATAGCCTCGTTGAGAGTGCTGACGTTGTTCTCGCGCAGAATATTGCGCCAAAGTGACATCTCTTTTATCATAATATTTCCTTCAAAAACTGTCCGGTATAGGAATTTTCACAGCGGGCGACCTCTTCCGGCGTGCCCTGAGCAATTATCTCTCCGCCCTTCGCACCGCCTTCGGGGCCGAGATCCACCAGATGGTCCACAGTCTTGAGCACATCGAGGTTATGCTCGATGATGACAACAGTATTGCCCTTGTCGACTATCTTCTGCAGCACATCGAGCAGCACCTTTATATCCTCGAAATGGAGGCCTGTGGTAGGTTCGTCAAGCAGGTACAAAGTGTTGCCCGTGTCGCGGCGGGCCAGTTCTGCAGAAAGTTTCAGCCTCTGACTTTCGCCTCCGCTGAGGGTGGTGGCCGGCTGACCGAGAGTGAGATAGCCCAGTCCCACATCTTCAAGAGCGCGGAGTTTCTGATATATCTGCGGGATAGCTTCGAAAAAATCCAAAGCCTGCGACACCGTCATATCCAGCACTTCGCTTATGTTGCGCCCCTTGAACTTGACGGCGAGAGTGTCCGGCTTGTAGCGCTTGCCTCCGCACTCTCTGCAAGTCACCTGCGCAGTGGGCAGGAAGTGCATCTCGATGAGCTGGACACCGGCACCCTTACATTCCTCGCACCTTCCACCCTTCACGTTGAAGGAGAAGCGCCCGGCCTTGAAACCGCGCACCTTTGCATCGGGAGTGGATTCGAAAACCTTGCGGATGTCACTCATCATATCAGTGTAAGTGGCAGGATTGCTGCGCGGAGAGCGGCCTATCGGAGACTGGTCTATCTGTATGACCTTGTCTATGTTCTCAAGGCCTTCAATACTTCCGTACGGGAGAATCGGATACTTGGAACGGTAGAGGCGGTTGCTGGCCAGCGGCATCAGCGTTTCGTTTATCAGTGAACTCTTGCCGCTTCCGCTGACTCCGCTGATGCCGGCCAGAAGGCCGAGAGGCAGACGCAAGGTAACGTTTTTGAGATTGTTGCCCATTGCCCCCGTCAGAGTTATGAAGCGACCGTTGCCGGGCCTTCTGTGAGCGGGAACTTCAATCCTGCGGCGATTGAGGAGATATTCGAGAGTCGGGCTCTGAAGCCCGCATTTGCCTATGTCGGAAGGTCTGCCGTTATAGAGCAGCCTGCCTCCCTTGTCTCCGGCTCCGGGACCGAGGTCCACCAGCCAGTCCGCACTCTCCATCATCTCTCTGTCGTGTTCGACCACCATCACGGAATTGCCTTCATCGCGCAAGGCCTTGAGCGACTCTATCAGTTTACGGTTGTCTTTCTGATGCAGGCCGATGCTCGGTTCGTCGAGAATATAAAGGACATTGACCAGTTTCGAACCAATCTGGGTGGCGAGCCTGATGCGCTGGCTTTCCCCGCCGCTCAGAGAGCGGGTGCTGCGGCCCAGCGAAAGATATTCCAGCCCTACGTCTTTCAAGAATTTTATGCGTGAGGCAAGTTCCTTCAGTATATCCCCTCCTATCACCATCTGCCTGTGACTCAGACGCTCAGGAAGAGAGCAAACCCATTCATAGAGAGTTTCGATATCCATTGCCGAGACTTCCGCTATGTTCTTGCCGTCTATCTTGAAATTGAGAGCCTCAGCCTTCAGTCGTGTGCCGTGGCAGAGCGGGCAGACCATCTCCTCCACGAACAGGTCTTTCCTCGTCTGCTTGCGGTCGCTGTCGTCGTCCGTCAATGATATACTGTTGACAACGCCGGGAAATGAGCTCAGTTCCAAGTCAGCTCCTTCACCTATGCGGAAAAGTTCATCGGAACCGTAAAGTATGGTGCTCAGAGCCGCTTCAGGAATCTCTTCTATCGGGTCGTGGAGAGAGAATTCATATTTGCGGGCTATGGCTTCCAATTGTTTGAAAAGGCCTGTGGAGCGCAAATGGCCTATACATTCGATGCCTCCGTCTGCGATGGAACGTTTGCGGTCGGGGATGATTTTATCTATATCCACCTTTGCTACGGAACCGAGGCCGTGGCAGTAAGGACAGGCGCCCTGCGGCGAATTGAAAGAAAAAGTGAAAGGCGCCGGCGTGTCGAAGGAGAGGCCCGTATCCGGGCATACGAAGTTGCGGCTGAAATGTTCCACTTCGCCTCTTTCCACGTCCAATATAGCCAGAGAACCCTTGCCCTGGGCAAGAGCCGTATCCACCGAGGTCCTGACTCTTTTGCGGTCTTCCTCGCAAGGAAGAAGCTTGTCTATCACAACCTCCACGAAGTGGATTTTATAGCGGTCCAGCGGCTGGGCCTCGGAAAGGAGCACGACCTGTCCGTCAATGCGTGCCTGCGAGAAACCGCGACGGATCATCCCCTCGAAAAGTTCTTTGTAGGAACCCTTGCGGCCTTTTACCACAGGAGCGAGCATCATCACCTTCCGCCCTCCGTATTTCTTTATCACAAGATCCACGATTTCCTCTTCTCCGTAGCGGACCATCTCCTTGCCGCTCTCAGGCGAAAAGGCCTGCGAGGCACGGGCATAGAGCAGGCGGAAAAAATCGTATATCTCGGTGATGGTGCCGACGGTCGAGCGCGGGTTGCGGCCTACCGTCTTCTGTTCGATGGAAATAATGGGGCTGAGACCTTTGATTTCATCCACATCGGGGCGTTCGAGAATGCCGATGAACTGACGGGCATAAGCCGACATCGTGTCCATATAGCGTCGCTGCCCTTCAGCGCAGATTGTGTCGAAGGCCAGCGAACTCTTGCCGCTGCCCGAAAGTCCCGTCACCACCACAAGGCTGTCTCTCGGAATGGAGACATCTATGTTCTTGAGATTGTGAACTCTTGCTCCGCAGATTTCTATGGTCTCGCTTTCACTCATCAGAGGTCGCTGCCTATATATGGATTTGTGGCCCTTTCGTAGCCGATGTCGGTAGGGAGGCCGTGGCCGGGAAAGACTTTTACGTCAGAATCCAGCACCATCAGCTTTTCCCGGATGCTGGCAAGAAGTTGCTCAAGGTCGCCGCCAAGGTGGTCGGTGCGTCCGATACTGCCCGCAAAAAGGGTGTCGCCGCTGAAGAGGCAGGCGCCTTCGCGGTCGTAGTAGCATACTCCGCCCGGAGTGTGGCCCGGAGTGGCGATGACCTCGAAGCGGGAATCTCCGAAGGAAATAGCATCACCGTCCGCAATATCTGTCATCTCACCGGTGAAGGGCTTCAATGTAAGTCCGAAGCAGGCGGCGTTTCTGACGCCGAATTCCATCTGCGGAATATCGGCCGTATTGAAGAAAACGGGGATGTTCCAATAGCGGGCGGCATCCTCCAGACCGAAAATATGGTCGAAATGACCGTGGGTAAGAAGAATCTTCACAGGTCTGAGATTGTTTTCCGCTATGAATTTCTTGATGCGGTCGAATTCGTTGATGCTGTTGAAACCCGGATCTATCAGGACGCACTCAAGAGTTGCATCCCAAACAACGTAGCAGCACTCGCGAAGTTCATTGCAATAAAAAGTCTTGTTCTCCATTTTATCCGTTCAAATAATTACAAAATTACGAAAATCGTTTGTAATTTTGTATCGTATCAAAAGGAAACTGACTATGCATATAGCTATTGCCGGCAATATCGGAAGCGGGAAGACCACTCTGACGCGTATGCTCGCCGAGCATTACAAGTGGACCCCGAAATACGAATCAGTGGATTTCAATCCATATCTTTCTGATTTCTATAATGATATGGAGCGCTGGTCGTTCAATATCCAGATATACTTCCTCAACAGGCGATTTCTGGACGTGGTCGAGATAAACAAGACTGAAGAGATTGTCATTCAAGACCGCAGTATCTATGAAGATGCCTGCATCTTCGCTCCCAATCTCCACGAGATGGGCCTTATGTCCACTCGCGACTACGAAAACTACTCGTCGCTCTTCTCACTTATGGTATCGCTGGTAAAGGCTCCGGACCTTCTCATCTACCTCAGAAGTTCGATTCCTCATCTTGTGGGCAACATCCAGAGACGCGGCCGCGACTACGAAAGCAGTATCCGACTGGACTATCTCAAGGGCCTCAACAACCTGTATGAAAAGTGGATAGAAGGCTACAAGGACGGCAAGTTGCTGATTATCGACGTGGACAAACTGAATTTCGAAGAAAACCAGGAAGATTTCAGCCAGATATGCGACAGAATTGAAGCTCAGCTCAACGGCATCTTCTGACGCCCCGGTTCCTACTGAAAGAGTTTTTTGCAAAGGTCGGCCACGGAAGTGACCGCGGTCACCTTTATGCCGGCATCGCCTTTTCCTGTACTCCTTGCTGCGAACGAACCTTCCCTGTTGAATGAAGATATATATATCTGTCCGAATCCCAGTTTTTCCGCTTCGGCAATCCTCCGCTCAATCTGGCTGACCGGCCTGATTTCGCCGCTGAGGCCGACCTCTGCAGCAAAACAGACCTTCGGCGATATGTATAGGTCGAAATTGGATGAGAGTATGGAGGCTATGATGGCAAGGTCACAGGCAGGATCGCTGACTCTCAAGCCTCCCGCAACGTTCAGAAAGACATCTTTTGCGGCAAGTTTGAAGCCGGCTCTCTTTTCAAGCACGGCCAGGAGCATATTCAGCCTGCGGCTGTCGAAGCCTGTGGCCGAGCGCTGAGGTGTGCCGTAGGCGGCGGTGCTGACGAGAGCCTGTATCTCGACGAGGAAAGGACGTGTGCCGTCCATCATTGCACTGACGGCCACTCCGCTCAGGTCGTCCTGATGCATCGGTATCAGTATTTCGGAAGGGTTGCTGACCTCCCTGAGGCCCGCGCCGGTCATCTCGAAGACGGCAAGTTCATCGGTGGAACCGAACCTGTTTTTAATGCTTCTCAATATCCGGTAAGAACCTTTCGTGTCGCCTTCGAATTGAAGTACGACATCCACTATATGCTCAAGCACCTTCGGACCGGCAATCGTGCCGTCTTTGGTGATGTGACCTATCAGAATCACAGGTGTACCTGTCTCCTTGGCAAAGCGGAGGAGAGATGCGGCGCATTCCCTGACCTGGGAGACGCTTCCGGCCGATGAGTCCAGGGATTCACTGTAGATGGTCTGAATGGAGTCCACTATCAGAAGGCCGGGCTTCGTACTGCGGGCGTTCTCCAGAATGTTCTCAAGCAGAGTCTCGCTCAGGACAAGGCACTCATCGAGGCTTCCGCCGAGTCTCTGGGCTCGCAGCTTTATCTGTTTCGGACTCTCCTCGCCCGATACATACAGTGTCCGGAGGGCACTGCAACGGAGCGGAATCTGCAGCGACAGGGTCGATTTGCCGATGCCGGGCTCCCCGCCGATAAGCACCATCGAACCCTCCACCAGACCGCCTCCGAGGACTCTGTCCAGTTCATTTATGTTGATTGAGAAGCGATTGTCCTGAGAAAAGCTGATTTCACTGAGCTTCTGCGGTACGGCATGTTCCGTATCTATGAAAGCACGGTTTCTCGACGCGGTTCCACCGGAGGATGTCCCCTTTGCCTTCGGCTCTTCCACCATAGTGTTCCACTCTCCGCAGGCGGGACATCTGCCCATCCACTTGGCACTTTCGTTTCCGCAGGAAGTGCAGTACCATACTGTCTTTACTTTTGCCATACCTTGCAAAGGTAGCGAAAAAATAACGGAACATACAGAATACGTTCCAGTTTTTGACGTCATCCGATATTGAAATTTTTCCGGAAGCAAGTCTCCCCGTTGGCCGCAAGGCGGAAGAAGATTCCACTCCGGCCGCAGGCAAGCCCCTTTCGGGGAAATGCGTCCGGAAGCGGAACTTCTCCCGCGTTGAATGAAGTCTCGCCGCAGGCTGCAAGGCGGAGAAGATTCCACTCCGGCCGCAGGCAAGCCCCTTCCGGGGAAATGCGTCCGGAAGCGGAACTTCTCCCGCCTTG